>NZ_JBHXFJ010000008.1:0-164480 GCF_042722465.1 Streptomyces sp. NPDC127098 | reverse complement strand
AACACGCCCCGGCGCCGCGACGGGTTCTCGCTCGCCAGCCGGGAGACGGCGATCTCGATCTGCCGGCCGTCCGGATCCCGGTAGTCAAGCGGGACATCGAGCGTCCCGCACTCCAGGCGTGGTGTGGCCACCTCCTCGGGGCACGGTCCCCACTCCACGGTCTCGGGCGTCACCGTCACCGTCACCGTGTCGGGGGTCGCCGCGGCGGCTGTGGGAAGGGCCGTCGTCACCACCGCCGTGGCGGCGAGGGCGAGAGCCAGGCTTCTGTGCATCTGTCGGTCTCCTCTTCTCCCGGTGCGGGTCCGACTCTGTCCGCCGGGCCCCGGCCGGCACATCGGCCCGGCGGCTCGAACCGCCTTCGACCCGGGTCGAGGTGGCGGTTCGACTCGGGTCGAAGGCGCCTCGGCCGCTGGTCTGACGCGCCGGCCGGGCGCGGTCGCGATACTGGTCGGGTGAACGCGGAGGCGGCGCCACGGCTCGGAGGGTGGCAACAGGCGGGGCGGCTGGCGGCGGCCGCCGCCCTGGGCGTGCCCTTCTGGCTCTCCACCGGGGTGCTGCTGGCGCGGGAACAGGGGACAGGACCGGGTTCCTGGTGGGAGTTCGGCGATCCGCTGGTGGCCCTGGGGTGTCTGGCGGTGCTTCCGCTGCGGCGGCGCTTCCCGCTCGCCGTCGCCATGGCGGTCGCGCTCGCCTCCGCCGCGTCGGCCCTCTCCTCCGGCGCGGCGCTGCTGGCGCTGGGCTCGATGGCCACCCGACGCTGGCCCGTGGAGCTCGGGGTCGTGGTGCTGGCCTATGTGACCTCGTCGCAGATCGCCCTCGTGTTCTACCCGGTGGCGGGCCCGACCGGCCCGCTGTGGCTCCGCCTCGCGCTCCCGGCGCTGACCGCGGGGATCGCGGTGGCCGTGGGCGCGGCCGTCGGCGCGCGGCGCGCCGAGGTGCGGTCCCTGCGCGAGCGGGCGGAGAGCGCGGAGCGGGAACAGCTCGCCCGGGCCGCGCAGGCGCGGGCCCTGGAGCGGAACCGGATCGCTCGTGAGATGCACGACGTGCTCGCGCACCGGATCTCCCTGGTCGCCATGCAGGCCGGGGTGCTCGACCACCGCAGCGACCTCACGGCCGAGCAGCACCGCATGCTGGTCCGTGGCATCGCCGACAGCTCCCACCAGGCCCTGGAGGAACTGCGGGACGTCCTCGGCGTGCTCCGGGCCGACCCGGACCGCCCGGAACCACCACAGCCGTCCTTCGACCACCTACCGGAGCTGGTGACCGACGCCCGCGCGTCAGGGATGGACGTCACGCTCGACACCACGGTGACGGGCAGGCCGTCCGACACCGTCGGCCGAACCTGCTACCGGATCGTCCAGGAAGGACTGACCAACGCCGCCAAACACGCCCCGGGCGCGGCCGTGGACATCACCGTCGAAGGGAAGCCCGGCGGCGAACTCCGGGTCGCCGTCCGCAACTCCCCGGCCACCGCGGGCACCACGCGGCCGCCGTCCTCCGGGTTCGGCCTGCTCGGCATCGCCGAACGGATCGCCCTCGCCGGCGGCGAACTCGACCACCACCCCACGCCGGACGACGGGTACGTCCTCACCGCGTGCCTGCCCTGGCCGCCTGGCACACCGACGAAGGAGTGAGCGAGTGGCGGCCAGCGAGCGGGAGCCGGTGCGGGTGGTCATCGTCGACGACGACCAGTTGGTGCGCCTGGCGCTGCGACTCGTCATCGAGGGCGAACCGGACCTGACCGTCGTCGCGGAGGCGGCCGACGGGGACGCCGCGATCGACGTGGTGGACGAGCGACGCCCGGACGTGGTGCTGATGGACGTGCGGATGTCCGGCCGGGACGGGCTCAGCGCGACCCGCGAGATCCTGACCCGACCGGCCCCGCCACGGGTCCTCGTGCTGACCACCTTCGACTCCGACGACCTGGTACTCGGCGCGCTGCGCGCCGGGGCGCTCGGGTTCGTCCTCAAGGACACCCCGCCGCCGCGGATCGTCGACGCGGTGCGGACGGTCGCGGAGGGGAAACCCGTGCTGTCCCCGGCGGCCATGTCCCGGGTGATCGCCGCGGCCACCGGCCCCGGCTCCCGGGACGCCCGCGACGCGACCCGCCAGGCCGCGCGGAGACGTCTTGAGGCGCTGAGCGAACGGGAACGCGAAACCGCCCGGGCCATCGCGGACGGCCTCGGCAACCCGGAGATCGCCGAGCGGCTGAACATCAGCGTCGCGACCGTCAAGGCGCACACCGGCAACCTGTTCGCCAAGCTGGCGGTCGAGAACCGGGTGCAGATCGCCCTCCTGGTCCGCGACGCGGAGGACTGACGCCCGCGCGGCGATCTGGTCATCCCGACTGGCCGATCCGCCCGGCGAACCGCTCGTGGGCGATGGCCGCCGCGACGGCCTCGCAGAGCGCGTCGGCGTCCGTGACCACGGTCGTGACGGCGGCCGGCGCGACCAGCCAGCGGCGGCCGCAGATCGCCCGCCGACCGTTGGCGGCGCTGGCCGCCGGCGCGGGCCACCGCATCACGCCGTCCGCGACGGCCACGGTCCCGCCGATCGTCGGCCAACTGGCCGCCGTGCCGCACGGCACCAGGAACTCCACCGCCCCGCGCAACGGCACCTCCAACACCAGGCCGACCGGCTCCCCGGCCCGCCGCAACCGGTGCAGCGCCGCCTCCCCGAGGTCACGCGTCACGCGCACGGCCTCCCACAGCCCACCGATCGGCACCTCGATGGCACGGTTCCACCGCCACCGGTCGAGGACCACTTCGCCGGCCGCCCCGGCGGCCACCGCCCACGAAAGGGCGGAAGTTTCGTCGTTCATGGGAAAGAAGGTGGCCGAGCGCGCCATACTCTGCCCAGTGACGGATCAGGTACGCACTGTGCGTACCGGCTCGCGGAGGAGACGGCGTCATGGCGAAGGAACCCCAACTCCCCGTCGTTCACCGGTACTTCGGCCAGCAGTTCCAGCTGTGGCGAGCCGGCGCGCAGGTCCGTCGCGAGGACATCGCGGAGGCGGCGCGGTACTCCGTCGACACCGTCAAGTCCGTGGAACAGGGCCGCCGCCCGGTGCCGCCGCGCCTCGCCGAGATCGCCGACGAGATGTGCGGGGCGAGGGGGAAACTGGTGGCCGGGCTCTCGTACCTGAACCAGGAGAAGAAGATCCCGGAGCGGTCCAAGGACTTCTTCGAGTACGAGGGCGACGCGATCGCGCTGAGTTCGTACCAGCCGCTGTTGATTCCGGGGTTGTTGCAGACGGAGGCCACGGTCCGGGCGTTGCTCAACGCGCATCGCCCCGCGTTCGACGACGAGACCCTGGAGGAGCGGTTCAAGTTCCGCATCGCGCGCCAGCGGGTGCTGACCCGAAAGCCGATGATGGACTGCTGCTTCGTGATCTACGAGGCCGCCCTACGTTGCCCGGTCGGCGGCCCGGAGGTCCACAAGGAGCAGCTTCTGCACCTGCTCAAGCTGGCCGAGCTGCGCAACGTCACCATCCAGGTGCTGCCGTACGAGCGGGGCGCGCACGCGGGGCTGAACGGTCCGATGGTGCTGCTGGAGTCCACGAACCACGAGCACTTCAGCCTGGTCGAGGGACAGTCCCTGAGCCAGTTCACCTCCGATCCTGAGGAGGTCAGCATGCTCACCCAACGCTATGGAATGATCCGCATGCAGGCTCTGAGCGCAGAGGAGTCGATGCGGTTCATCCAGCGATTGGTTGATGAGCTATGAGCGACGAACTGACCTGGTTCAAGTCCAGCTACAGCGACACCGAGGGCAGCGACTGCGTCGAAGTGGCCCTGGCCTGGCGCAAGTCGACCTACAGCGACACCCAGGGCAACGCCTGCGTCGAGCTGGCCGCCACGCCCTCCACCATCCACGTCCGGGACTCCAAGGTGGTCCCGGTCGGCCCTCAACTCACCTTCTCACCGGCCGTGTTCGGCCGGTTCATCGGCTCGTTGCGTTCCTGACGCGCGTCGATCCGCTCGGCGAGTCGCTGCCGGTAGTTCGGGCAGTGGGTGACGTCCTCGTACTCGCAGTTCAGGCCGCCCTCGATCAGCTCCAACGAGGCCCGGGCCGCGGCGATTCTCGACCGGAGCTCCTCGGCCGCCGGGCGCAGGATCTCGTGCCGGGTGGCGCGGTCGGTGGTCGCGGACAGGCTCCTGATGGTGGTGAGGCCGAGGCCGGCCTCCTTCAGGATGAGGATCGTGGCCACGCGGGTGAGGTCGTCCGTGCCGTAGCGGCGGCGTCCGCCGGTGTCCCGTGCGGGGCGCAGCAGGCCCATCGCCTCCCAGTGGCGCAGCACGTGCGTGGCAAGGCCGAACCGTGCCGCGAGGTCGCCGATGCTCAACGTGCCGGCGACGGCGCCGACTTCGCTTGACTTCATGCCGACATTAAGTCGGAGCATGACGGCCATGTCCAAGAACGAGGAAGTGGTGGCCGAGCACCGCGACACCGAGGCGCTGCTGGCCGTACTCGACGCCGCGGACCGGATGCCGAGCGCGGTCCGGTTGCGGGACCGTTCCTACGAACTGCTGTCTCTCGTCCCGGGTTCGACGGTCGTGGATGTCGGCTGCGGCGCCGGGCGGGCCGTCGCCGAGCTGGCCGAACGGGGGGTCCACGCGGTGGGCGTGGACCCCAGCCCCGTGATGCTGGCGGCGGCCCGGACGCGGTGGCCGGGGGGCGAGTTCCGGGAGGCGGGGGCGGAGGAGCTGCCGTTCGCCGACGGAAGCGTGCACGGCTACCGTGCCGACAAGGTCCTCCACCTGCTCCAGGAGCCGGGGCGCGCGCTGGCGGAGGCGCGACGGGTCCTCCGCCCGGGCGGCAGGATCGTCCTGGTCGGTCAGGACTGGGACGCCATCATGATCGACTCGGATGACGCGGCGCTCACCCGCACGATCGTGCACGCCCGCGCCGACCTCCTCGGCATGCCCCGCGCGGGCCGCCAGTACCGCGACCTGCTCCTGGCCGGCGGCTTCGCCGATGTCACGGTCGAGGCGCACACCAGCGTGTTCACCGATCCGGCGTCGCTGCCGCTGCTCGCGAGGCTCGCCGAGCCGGCCTGCGCCAGCGGCGCCGTCAGCCGTGACCAGGCGGACCAGTGGCTCGCCGAACAGCGCCGGCGCGCCGAGGCCGGCCGCTTCCTCGTCGCCATCCCGTTCTTCGTGGCCGCCGGTGCTACGCCTCGGCCTTGACCCACTCGACGAACTGGACCACCACTCCGTTGGGGTCGGTGATCTGGAAGAGCCGCTCGCCCCACGGCTCCTCGCGCAGCGGCATGGTGATGGTGACACCCTCGTCCTTCAGCCGCCGCTCCTCGGCCTCCAGGCCGCCGTCGACGGTGAACGCCAGGATCAGGCCGGTGGCGTGCCGGTCGCGCTGCTCGGCGGGGAGGACGTCGATGCCGCGCCGCAGCAGGACGATGTCGCAGGCCGCGTCGTCGCGGGTCAGGGAGGCGAACCCGTCGGCGGCGGCCTGCTCGCGGTAGCCGAGGTGGGTGGTGAGGAACGCCTGGGACGCGGCCACGTCGTCGACGGTGAGCGAGACGGTTGACGCGGTGATCTGCAAGAGGGGTCCTCTCGGGAGAAACTTACGACCGACGTAACTTTAGGTCGGGGCGATCGCGGTGTCAACGTATTTTTACGTCGGGGGTAAGATTCCTCCGTGGTGGACGAGACGACGGGGCTCAGGGAGTCCAAGAAGCGGGAGACGCGGCAGCTGATCTCCGACCAGGCGACGCGGCTGTTCCTGGCGCGGGGTTTCGAGCGGACGACCATCGCGGAGATCGCCGGCGCGGCCCGGGTCGCCAAGAAGACGGTCACCAACTACTTCGCGCGCAAGGAGGACCTGGCGCTCGACCACCACGAGGCGTTCGTCGCAGGGCTGGCCGGCGCCGTGGCCGGCCGGGCGGCGGGGGAGTCCGCGCTGGCCGCGCTGCGGCGGGCGTTCCTCGCGGCCGTCGAGACGCGGGACCCCGTGGCCGGCTTCAGCGGGCCGGCGTTCTCCCGGATGGTCGCCGACAGCCCGACCCTCACCACCCGGCTGCGCGACCTGCACGACCAGCGGGAGCACGCGCTGGCCGAGGCCCTGGCGGCGGAGACCGGCGCCGCCGACGACGACCTCACGCCCCGCGCCGTCGCCGCCCAACTCGGCGCCGCACACCGGGTGTTGTTCCAGCGCATCCAGGAACTGACGCTGGCCGGGCGGCACGAGGACGAGATCGCGGCCGTCGTGGCCCGCGAGGCGGCCCTGGTGTTCGACCTGCTGGAGCCCGCCCTCGGCGACTACGCGACCGCCGACGCCTGACACTTGACCCTGACGCAGCGGCAACCCTCCACCATGGCCGGCATGACGACGACGACCCTCGCCGTGCAGCACGACGGCGTCACGATCCCGGTGTCCCGTGGCGGCCGGGGGCGACCGCTGGTCCTCTGCCCCGGGCTCAGCTCCACCCAGGCCGACCTGGGCGAGCTGACCGAACTGCTGCGCCGCGACCACCACGTGGTGACCTTCGACCTGCGCGGCCACGGCCTCGCCTCGGCCGCCGACCGCTACACCTTCGACGCGTTCCTCGGCGACCTCGGCGCGGTCCTCGGTGAGCTCGCACTACCCACCCCGCCCGTGCTCGTCGGCTACTCGCTGGGCGCCGACCTGGCCGTGCACCACGCCGCCGCCCACCCCGACACCGTCGCAGGACTCGTCCTCGTCGACGGGGCGAACCCGCTGCCCGAGCCGTTCCTGACTGACGAGGACCTGGCGTGGTTCCGCGAGTTGGCGCGGGAGCAGGCGACCGGGCCGCTCACCGCCGACGAGATCTTCGACCTGGGCGTCGAGATCGACGCCGTCAGGGCCCGCATCCTCGACCGGTACCTGAGGATCGACCGCCCGATCACCATGATCATGTCGACCGCGATCGCCGGCGACAGCGACGCGGGACGGGCGCCCCGGCACAACCGGCTCTGGCGCGCCGGCGTGAACCGCCTCGTCGCCGAACGGCCGGACGTCGCCGCGCACTGGCTCGACGCCGACCACCGGCTGGTCTTCACCCACGCCCCGGAGATCGCCCGGATCATCCGGAGGGTGCTGCTGTGCTGACCATCGGCGAGCTGGCGGCGCGGGCCGGGGTGACGGTGCGCGCCGTGCGGCACTACCACGCCACGGGGCTGCTGGCCGAGCCGGCGCGGGATGCCTCCGGCTACCGGCGGTACGGCGCCGACGCCGTGGTCGAGCTGATCAGGATCAGGACCCTCGCCGAGGCCGGCGTACCGCTGGCGCGGGTGCGGGAGCTGCTCCGGGCCGACGCGGCGGAGTTCGCGGCGGCGGTCGGCGAGATCGACGCACGGCTGCGGGCCGAGATCCGGGAGCGGCGCCGGCACCGCGAGCGGATCGCCCGCCTCACCGCCGGCGACGGCCTGGCGCTGCCGCCGGAGGTGGTCGCGCTCCTCGACCGGCTGCGCGCGCTCGGCGTCGACGAGCGGCTCGTCCGCGTCGAACGCGACGGCTGGATACCGCTGGCCGCCGCGCACCCGCCCGAGCGGGTCAGGGAGTGGGCGGAGCGCAAGCGGGAGCAGCTCGCCGACCCGCGGCTCGCCGACTTCTACCGCACCCTGGGCCGGGCCCTCGACCACGCCGACGACGATCCCCGGCTGGTCGAACTGGCCGACGAACTGGCCGCCTACCTCACGCGGCTGGCCGAGGAGCGGGGCGAGGGGTACGTCGCCGACAACGACGTCGAGCCGCCGTTCGCCCGGCTGATGGACACGCTGGCGTTCGACGCGGCGCCGCCGGCCCGTCGCCTGGTCGAGCTGCTGCGGCGGCGCGGCTGGACCGGCTGGACCCGGCTGGAACGCGTGACGCCGGCGCCGGCCGGGTGCGATGGTGAGGCCATGGTGGATGACTACGCCGAAGAGATCCTGAAGGAGACGGAGTTGCTGCGGGAGGCCGTGCGAGGCGGCGACGTGCGGGCGCGGGTGCCCAGCTGCCCCGAGTGGAACCTGGGCCAGTTGGTGCGGCACGTCGGCGGCACCCACCGGTGGGCGGCGGAGAGCGTGCGCGCCGGGGGCGCCGAGGTGCCGGACGACCTGGTCGAGGACGTCGGCACGGGCGTCGACGAGGACCTGGCCGCGCTGGACGGCTGGCTGGCCGAAGGCGCCGCGCGGCTGGCCGAGGCGCTGCGCGAGGCCGGCCCCGACGCCCCGGCGTGGACGCCGGCCGAGGGCGAGACGACGGCGCGGTTCTGGGGCCGCCGGATGACCTTCGAGACCGTGCTGCACCGCTGCGACGCGGCCCTCACCACCGGCCGGCCGTTCGCCGTCGAGGCCGTCGTCGCGGCGGACGGGCTCGACGAGTGGATGACGTTCGCCGGGGTCTCCGAGGCATACCAGCCACGCCCCGACCTGCCCCCGCTGCTCGGCCCCGGGCGCGCTTTGCTTTTCCAAGCAACCGATGTGGACCGTACCTGGCGGGTGGACCTCACCGGCGACCGCCCCACCTGGTCCCGGACGTCGGCCCCGGCGGCCGTCACCGTGCGCGGCCCGCTCACCGAACTCCTGCTCACCGTCTACCGCCGCCCCACCCCGAACACCGCCGTCTCGGGCGACGCGGCGCTCCTCGATCTCTGGCTGACCCGCACCGGCTTCTGGCTGGAGGCGGAGGACGAGTCCTGAATCAGCCCCTGACAGTCGTCGCGCCCGCGAATACGGTGCAGGAACTTACTGGCGCGTCAACTTGAGGGAGAAGACGTGGTGCGAGCTCGCTTCTACCGGCCCGCCGTGGTGCTCGCCACGCTGGGGGCCGTGCTGACGGCGGCGCCCGGGGCCGGGGCCGTGGACGAGGGGGACGACGGGTGGTCGCGGTCCTTCTACTGGGGGGTGGCGACCTCCGGCTACCAGGTCGAGGGGGACGCTCCGGACAGCAACTGGCAGCGGTGGGTCGAGGAGAACGCCGGCAGTGACGGCGTCGACCCGTACCGGGACGCGGTGGACTTCCGGCACCGGTACGCCGAGGACATCCAACTCGCCGCCGACATGGGCGTGAACACCTTCCGGTTCGGCGTGGAGTGGGCGCGGGTGCAGCCCGCGCCCGGCGTGTGGGACGAGGCGGAGCTGGCGTACTACGACGACGTCGTCGCGCACGTCCTCGACGCCGGCATGACCCCGATGATCACGCTCAACCACTTCACCGAGCCGGGGTGGGTGACCGACCAGGGGAGCTGGGCGGCGGCGGAGACCGTCGACGACTTCCTCGCCTACGGCGAGCGGATCGTCGAGCGCTACCAGGACACCGGCGCGCTGTGGGTGACGTTCAACGAGCCGCTGGTGCTGCTCGGCCACGAGATGACCGTGGGCGCGCTGGAGTGGTGGGAGCTGCCCGCCGCCAGGGCCAACGTCGTCGACGCGCACCGGCGGGCGTACGACCTGATCCACTCGGTCGACGAGGACGCCAAGGTCACCAGCAACCAGGCGTTCATCAGCGGCTTCAACGGCGCGACCGACCTGTTCTTCCTCGAACAGTTCGCGGACAAGCTCGACTTCGTCGGGATCGACTACTACTACGGCCTCAGCCTGGACAACCTCTCGGTGATCGCCGCCGCCTCCGGCGCGTTCTGGGACGTCAGGCTCCAGCCGGAGGGCATCTACTACGCGCTGCGCGCCTACCACCGCCGCTTCCCCGACCTGCCGCTGTTCATCGTCGAGAACGGCATGCCCACCAACAACGGCGCGCCGCGCGACCCGGAGACCACCCGGGCCGACAACCTCAACGACACCATCTACTGGGTGCAGCGCGCCAAGGCCGACGGCATGAACGTCATCGGCTACAACTACTGGTCCCTGACGGACAACTACGAGTGGGGCACCTACCGGGCGCGGTTCGGCCTCTACACGGTCGACGTGCTGGACGACCCGACGCTTGAGCGCCGGCCGACGGACGCGGTCGCCGCGTACGCGGCGCTCACCGCCAACGGCGGGGTGCCGGCGGGGTACGAGCTGGCGCAGCGGCCCGGCCTCTGCAACCTGGTGGACAGCCTGGCGAGTTGCCTGGATCCGGCCAGGGAGGACGGGCCGCTGGCACCGTTGAGGTAGCGGATCAGCGGGTGACCACGTCCAGGTAGTTGCGGTCGATGTTGATCGAGACGCCGCCGTAGGTCTCGGTCGCGCCGCCGCGGAACTGGTGGATGCGCTGGCGCTGGTTCCAGTAGTTGTCGGGTATGTAGGAGCCGCCGTCGGTGTCGGCGACGTTGTTCCACCACGCGAACCAGATGTGGTCGACGCGGAGTTCGGCCGGCGTGTTGGGCACGGCCGCCACCAGGTCGGCGATGCCGGAGGCGGCGCTGGAGTACACGCCGGACAGGTAGCCGCGGTCGTGCAGGGCCTGGGTCCAGCCCTGGACGTAGTTGAGCACCGCGGTGGTGCAGGAGCCGCCGCGCGTGTACGCCTCGATGTCGCTGTAGATGGCGCTGCCGGCCGGGATGCCGAGGTTCTGGGCCGCGGTGACCGCGCTCGCCGCGGCCGTCGAGCCCTGGGAGCGTGCCGTGGCGGGGTCGGTCGACATCCGGCTGGCGTAGTTGGTGCACGGCGCCTGGCGGCCCACGTCGATGGGCATCAGGTGCCAGCCGTCGGCGGTGGTGTTGGTGACCCAGCTGGCGGTCAGGTTCGGCTGCGAGCAGGCGCGCAGGCCGCCGCTGATGTAGACGCCCACCGCCTGGTACGGGGAGCTGTCGCGCCACGTGTTCATGGCGGAGAGCGAGGGCGCGGCGCAGGCGTCGAAGCCGCGTCCCGTGTAGGTGCCGGGCTGTGGGCCGGCGGCGGCCAGCGGGGCGGCCGAGTCCTTGGTGGGCGCGGGCATCGGCGTCGGCTCGGCGTCGGCGGTGACGCGGGCGGTGGCCAGGACCTCCCGCACGAGGTCCGCCTCGCCGGCCGCCGGGCCGTGGGCGGCCGAGACCAGCAGGCCGGCCTCGGGCACCGGCACCCGGATGGTGCCGTCGGCCGTCGCCCGCACCGCGTCCGCCGTCAGCGGCTCGATGGTGAGCCCGGTGGTGCGGCCGACCAGGTGGGACGGGCAGTCCTGCTGCTCGCCCGGCGTGCCCAGGTAGACGGCGGGGCGGTCGAAGCGGACGCAGGTCGTGGGGTCCTGCGCGAGGTCGAACACCGCCCAGTCGGCGGGCACGTCGATCTCGTAACCGCGGTAGTCGACCGTCCGTTCGTCGGCCGCCTGGGCGGTGGGAGCCGCGCTCAGGGTCGCTAACAGGGCCGCGCCGGCGAGGGCGGAGACCGTGGCACGTCGCATGGATCCTCCAGAGGAGAAGCGTGGGGGGAATGCGCTTGGAGTTGCCTTGGTGTCGCGTGGGTCGCTTGGCGGAAGATATTGTCATGAGCATCGCCTGTGGAGGAAGTAGTCGTCAGCGAATTGCTCGTGTGTGAGTTCGGGCACGTTTCCGGCGCGTTTCCGTGTGTGCGCGGGGCGCGGTGGGCAGGGGTCGTCGCTGAGCGGGCGGACCTCGTGGTCAGCTCGATAGAATTCGTCCGGCCGTGGTCGTTTTTCGGCCACGGGAGAACGAGAGAAACGAGAGGCGAGCACCCGTGGGCCTTGTCGTGCAGAAGTACGGTGGCTCCTCCGTCGCCGATGCCGAGGGCATCAAGCGCGTCGCCAAGCGTGTGGTCGAGGCGAAAAAGAACGGTCACCAGGTGGTCGTTGTCGTGTCCGCGATGGGCGACACGACGGACGAGCTCATCGACCTCGCGGGCCAGGTGTCACCGGTGGCCCAGGGCCGCGAGCTGGACATGCTGCTGACCTCGGGCGAGCGCATCTCCATGGCGCTGCTCGCCATGGCCATCAAGGCACTCGGCCACGAGGCGCAGTCCTTCACCGGCAGCCAGGCCGGGGTCATCACCGACTCCGTGCACAACAAGGCGCGCATCATCGACGTCACGCCGGGCCGCATCCAGAGCTCGGTCGACGCGGGCAACATCGCGATCGTCGCCGGCTTCCAGGGCGTCTCGCAGAGCAGCAAGGACATCACCACCCTCGGGCGCGGCGGCTCCGACACCACCGCCGTGGCGCTGGCCGCCGCCCTCCAGGCCGAGGTGTGCGAGATCTACACCGACGTCGACGGCGTCTTCACCGCCGACCCGCGCGTGGTGAAGAAGGCCCGCAAGATCGACTGGATCTCGTTCGAGGACATGCTGGAGCTGGCGAGCTCCGGCTCCAAGGTCCTGCTGCACCGCTGCGTCGAGTACGCCCGCCGCTACAACATCCCGATCCACGTCAGGTCGTCCTTCTCCGGACTGCCCGGCACCTGGGTCAGCACCGCACCGCTTGGAGGTCAACCGATGGAGCAGGCGATCATCTCGGGTGTTGCCCACGACACCTCCGAGGCGAAGATCACGGTCGTCGGCGTGCCGGACAAGCCGGGCGAGGCGGCGACCATCTTCCGAGCCATCGCGGACGCCGAGGTCAACATCGACATGGTCGTGCAGAACGTGTCGGCCGCCTCGACCGGCCTCACCGACATCTCCTTCACGCTGCCGAAGGACGAGGGCCGCAAGGCCATCGAGGCGCTGGAGCGGCGCCGCGACCTCATCGGCTTCGACGCGCTCCGGTACGACGACCAGATCGCCAAGATCTCGCTCGTCGGCGCCGGCATGAAGACCAACCCCGGCGTCACGGCCACCTTCTTCGAGGCGCTCTCCAACGCGGGCGTCAACATCGAGCTGATCTCCACCTCCGAGATCCGGATCTCGGTCGTGACCCGCGAGGACGACGTCAAGTCGGCGGTCCGCGCCGTGCACACGGCCTTCGGCCTCGACAGCGAGTCGGACGAGGCCGTGGTCTACGGCGGAACCGGGCGATGAGGGGATAGAGGGGGTATCAGGGTGGAATCTGGCCGAGGCTGGCCAGATGTGAAGCTCCCGTGACCAAGTCGTAGGGCTGGATGGCTTGCTCCAGGCCGAGCCCACAGGAGACCATTTCAACTCCCCGTACCGCGAGCGCAACCGACGGCGGTGCGGGGAGCGTCTTTTGGCTGCCCTCCGCCGGGGCGCAAGAGGCTCTTCGGGCAGGGCATTTCGGGCAGGTGGTCGATGTGGGGGCGAAACCGTCGATACGTCGCCCATGCCGAGCCACGTACAACCTTCGCGGGGGAGAACGTGTCCAACTGGCGTGGCAGAGGTCCTGGATTTCACGGCAGCGCCCCCGCGACGTCTCCCGCGACCAGGACCGTCGCGTGGGGGCGGGACGCGCCACGGAGGCATGCCGGTGATCGCGCCGGCGGGCGTCAGCACGCCCGACAGCCCCGCCGCTGAGGCCACGGGCGACGCGATGGCCGAAGGCACCACCATCGACTACCTCACCGAGACCTACCGGGCGCACTACCGCTCGCTGCTCGGCCTCGCGGCGCTGCTCCTCGACGACACGGCCTCCTGCGAGGACGTCGTCCAGGAGGCCTTCATCCGCGTCCACTCGGCACGCGGCCGCGTCCGGGACCCCGAGAAGACGCTCGCCTACCTGCGGCAGACCGTCGTCAACCTCTCGCGCTCCACGCTGCGGCGCCGCATCCTCGGGCTCAAGCTGCTCTCCAAGCCGCTGCCGAACATGGCGAGCGCGGAGGAGGGCGCCTACGAGCAACTGGAGCGGGCCGACCTCATCCAGGCGATGCGGGGCCTCCAGCGGCGGCAGCGCGAGGTGCTGGTGCTGCGGTACTTCGCGGACATGACGGAGGCCGAGGTCGCCAGGACACTCGGCATCTCGGCCGGCTCGGTCAAGGCGTACGGCTCCCGCGGCATCGCCGCGCTGCGGGTCGCCATGGAGGCGGCCCGATGAGCGTCGGCCCTGCCGGACCGAACGGCTCGAAGGGACCCGAGCCCGCGCGGCGCGAGGTCGGTGACGAGCCACGACACGACATCGACACCCCGGACAACGGACCCGCGCCTGCGGACGATGACGGCACCGCGGCGGCTGACGCCGAAGGCGGCCCACTGGCGCCGAGCGGCGAACCGGCTGCGCCGGGCGCCGTGCCCGGCGCCGGCGAGGCGGGCCGGTTGGCTGAGTCGGGTGCCGAAGGCGCGTCACGCCGGCCGCAGGCCGGCGGTGGTGGTCCGGCTGCGCCGGAAGGCGCGCCTGGCTTCGCCGGTGAGGCCGGCCTGCCGGCTGAGACGGACACCGATGCCGATGCCCGCCGGCCTGACGGCGCGTCCACGGGGGGTGCGGCCGAAAGCGGGCTGGACGTTTCCGGCGGGCGTTCGGCGTCGAGCGCCGAAGGCGCCTCACACCGGCCGGCTGCCGCCGGCGACGCGCACCTGCCGCCTGAGTCCGGCGCCGAAGGCGCGCCCGCTGGGGCGGATGGCGAGGCCGAGATCAGGGCGTTGTTCCGCGACGTGGTCGGCACGTTGGAGCCTTCCCGTGGCGCGTTGGCGCAGTTGCGGGAGGCCGTGCCGATGCGGCGGCGTCGGCGGCGGCGGTTGTTGTTGGGCGCGGCGGCGTCCGTCGCGTTGTTGGGGGTCGGCGCGCCCGTCGTGATGTCCGCCGCCGAGCACGTGCGCGGCGGCGGTGGCGGGGCCACGCTGGACGCCGGCGCGGAGCGCGCGGCCGGCGGGGAGCCCGAGGGCCGTGGCGACGCCGGCGGAGCCGACTCGCATCCGGCGGGCGGCGACAGCGAGGCGCCCGGGCGGCCCGGCGAGGACGCCGAGAACGGCGGGCAGCCGCTGGACGGCGACGCGGACGACGGGCACGCCACCACCAGGGACGGCTCCGAGATGGGCCTCACCTCGCCGACCTGCGCCCGCACCCAGCTCGGGCAGGCGCGGACCACCACGGAGTCGCCCGACGCCGAGGGCCGCGTCTACGGCACGATCCGGCTGGTCAACGTCTCGGACTCGCCGTGTCGCGTCACCGGGAACGGCGAGCTGGCCGCGTTGCCGGTCGGCATGGCGTCGACCGACGGGATCCAGGTCGTCGACCGGACCGAGGGTGACCGGGCCGAGCGGCTGCCCACCCCCGACCAGACGTACGAGGAGCTGGTGCTGCCGCCGGGCGAGGCGTACGAGGTGCGGTTCGCCTGGGTGCCGACCGGCCAGGCCGTCGACAGTTGCGCCGTGGCCGCCGAGCCCGTCGAGAGCGGCGCGGAGGGACCATCGCCCAACGGGGGCCGGAGCGAGTCGGCCGTCGACGAGCCGACGGCCACCAGCGGAGCGGGCTCCGAGAGCGACAGCGGCGGCGACACCGGCTCCACGACCGGCGGCGAGACGACGAGCGGCGGTGAGACGACCGGCGGCGGCTCCGTGGGCGGCGAGACCGGCGGCGGCGAGTCGCCCGACACCGGCACCGACAACGGCGCGACGACCGACACCGGCGGCGGCGAGTCGCCCGGCACCGCGACCGGCGGCGGCGACACCGGTTCGCCCACGGACGCCGTGGTGCTGCGGTACACCCCGGCCGCCGGACAGCCGGAGGCGGCGCAGATCCTGCTCGAGGGCTCCTGCTCGGGAACGATCTACCGAACGGGCGTTCTCCAGGCCCCGGCCGAATAGGACCCGACGCCCGGGAAGTACCGTTGGGGCGTGTACCGGTTCCTGCTGACGCCGCGCTGGTTGGCGATCAACGTCTTCGTGCTGCTGGCGATCCCGGTGTGCCTGGTGGCCGGCATGTGGCAGCTCGGCCGCTTCGAGGACCAGGTCGACAATCACCGGGAGCAGCAGGAGCGGGTCGAGCGCGGCCCGGGTGATCCCGTGCCGCTCGCCGAGCTGCTGCCGTTGACCACCGACACGGTCGGCGAGCAGGCCGAGGTGCGCGGCAGCTACGACCTCGACAACCAACTCCTCGTGCCGGACCGCACGGTGGACGGCGAGCGCGGCTTCTACGTGCTGACCGTGCTGCGGCCGGCCGACGGCGGCGCCGCCGTGCCCGTGGTGCGCGGCTGGCTGCCGGGCGACGCCGACCCCGCCGCCGTGCCCGCGCCGCCGGCCGGCGAGGTTACCGTGGCCGGAGCGGTGCAGGCCGCCGAGTCGCCCAGCGAGGTGGACGGGCCGACCGACGGGCTGCCGGCAGGGCAGCTCGGCGTGATCAGCGCCGCCTCGTTGATCAACCTGCTGCCGTACGAGGTCGGCGACCCGTGGCTCACCGTCACGGACGCCGCCGCGCCCATGTCGCCGGTGCCGGCCGTCGCGCCGAGCGGCACCGGGCTCGACATGGACGCGTTCCAGAACCTGGGCTACACCGCCGAGTGGTTCGTCTTCGCCGCCTTCGTCGTCTTCATGTGGTTCCGCCTCGTGCGGCGCGAGGTGGAGACCAGGCGCGACGTCGAACTCGGCCTGGTCGACGTCGCGCCCGAGGTCACTCCGCGGCGGGCAGGTGTTCCCGCGCGAACCGGATCTCCTGCGCCACCTGCTTGATCCGCTCCTCCACCACCAGCGAGCCGTGCCCGGCGTCGTACCGGTACACCTCGTGGGTCGCGCCGCGCGCCGCGAGCCGCTCCACGTAGTTGTCGATCTGCCGGATCGGGCAGCGCGGGTCGTTGACGCCGGCCGAGATGTAGACCGGCGCCCGCACGTCGTCGACGTAG
This sequence comes from Streptomyces sp. NPDC127098, assembly GCF_042722465.1. Taxonomy (NCBI): domain Bacteria; kingdom Bacillati; phylum Actinomycetota; class Actinomycetes; order Kitasatosporales; family Streptomycetaceae; genus Streptomyces; species Streptomyces sp. NPDC127098. The sequence goes on along the minus strand of NZ_JBHXFJ010000008.1, from coordinate 147,931 downwards.
GTGATCGGCGACGAGGCCGCCCAGCGCTCCGGCTGCTCCTCGGGCGTGCCGCCGAGCAGCGTGCGGTCCATCGCCTTCAGCGCCTCCATCTCGTCGTGGTAGGCGGTGACGTAGTCGGCGACCGGCACGGCCGCCACGCCCACCGCCCACGCCTCGGGCTGGGTGCCGAGGCCGAGCAGCGTCAGGTAGCCGCCCCAGGAGCCGCCGGTGAGCACCAGGCGCTCCGGGTCGGCCAGGCCCTCGGCCACGCACCACTCGCGGACGGCGGCGATGTCCTCGAGCTCGATCAGACCGACCCGGTGCTTGAGCGCGTCGGTCCACTCGCGGCCGTAGCCCGTCGAGCCGCGGTAGTTGACGCGGACGACCGCGAAGCCGTGGTCGAGCCAGGCGGCAGGACCGGCGGCGAAGGAGTCGCTGTCGTGCCAGGTCGGGCCGCCATGGATGTCGAACACCGTTGGGTAGGGCGCCTGGCCGGTGGCGGGGCGCTGGATCAGCGCGTGCACCGTGCCGCCCGGGCCCTCGACCCAGGCGTCGGTGACGGGCAGCGAGGCGGGCGGCCGGATGCCGGGCGGGTCAAGCACCGTCGCGCCGCTGGTGGAGCGGATCCGCGGCGGCTCGGCGGCCGAGGACCACAGGTACTCGGTGGAGCCGTCGGGGCGCGCGGTGGCGCCCGAGATGGTGCCGGCCGGGGTCTCCACGCGCCGCTTCTCGGCCCGCGCCAGGTCGTAGGACCACAGCTCGGAGCGCGCCTGGTGGCTGTGCTCGACCAGCAGCGCGCTGGCGTCCGGGTACCACTGGGCGTCGACGTCGCCCGGCAGGTCGAGCTCCGGCTCGGTGAACTCGCCGGTCAGCGGGTTCCAGATGGCCGGCTCCCAACGGCCGCGCCGCTGGTGGCCGATGAGCAGCCGCGGGTCGCCGTCGACGGGCGCGAAGCCGAGCACGGTCAGGCCGAGCTCCTTGGTGCCGCCCTCGGTGTCGTCGAGCTCGGCGACCCGGGTGCCGTCGAGGCGGACGACGCGGATCGCGGAGTGCATCGCGTCGCCGTGCTCGGTGTGCTCGATGGCCAGCAGCGTGCCGTCGTGCGAGAGGTCGCCGACGCCGCCGGACTGGCGGTGCCGGTAGATCTCCACGGGCTCGCCGCCCTCGGACGCGTCGGGCCGCGCGACGTGGATGGTGGTGCCGACCTCCTCGGTCATCCGGCCGACGACGACCGTGCCGTCCCGGCCGAGGGCGAGGCCGGCCGAGTAGCCGGGGTCGAGCCCGGGGACGGCCGGCTCGTCGGGGCCGCCGCCGAACGGCTGCCGCTGCCAGACGCCGAACTCGTCCCCGTCGGTGTCCGCGAACCACCAGATCCACGCGCCGTCCGGGGTGAGCGTGCCGTGCACCGTGCCGTTGGGACGGTCGGTGGCCTGGCGCTGCTTCCCGCTCTCCCGGTCCCAGGCGTACAGCTCGAAGGTGCCGGTGGCGTTGGAGACGAACAGCGACCGCGCGGGCGCCTCGTGGGCCCACTGCGGCAGGCTCACGCGGGGCGCGCGGAATCGCTTCTCCCAGTCGGGCCGGTCGGGCGTCTCGTCGGGCTTCACGTCGTCGGTCATGGCTCAGTTCTACCCGAACCCCTTCGCGTACCGCCCGGCCCTTTCGCCGCCGTGGACGCTCAGGCGTCCGGCGCCAGCTCCACCTGGATCTCGACCTCGACGGGCGCGTCGAGCGGCAGCACCGCCACGCCCACCGCGCTGCGCGCGTGCTGGCCGCGCTCGCCGAAGACCTGCCCGAGCAGCTCGCTGGCGCCGTTGATCACCTGCGGCTGGCCGGTGAAGTCGGGCGCCGAGGCGACGAAGCCGAGCACCTTGACGACGCGGGCCACCCGGTCCAGGTCGCCGACCACGGACTTCACGGCGGCCAGCGCGTTGAGCGCGCAGACGGCCGCCAGCTCCCTGGCCCGCTCCGGGCTGACCTCGGCGCCGACCTTGCCGGCCGCCGGCAGCGCGCCGTCGACGAGCGGCACCTGGCCCGAGGTGTACACGTAGGGGCCGGTCACCACGGCCGGCACATAGGCGGCGACCGGCGGCACCAGCGGCGGCAGCTGAAGGCCGAGCTCGGCCAGCCGCCGCTCGACGGCGCTCACGCCTCGCCGCCCTTGGGGCGCTTGAGGTAGGCGACCAGCTGTTCCGGGTTGGGGCCCGGGACGACCTGCACCAACTCCCAGCCGTCCTCGCCCCAGTTGTCGAGGATCTGCTTGGTCGCGTGCACCAGCAGCGGCACGGTGACGTATTCCCACTTGGTCATGCGGCTCACTCTAACCAGCCGGCACGGGCGTCACGTCCGCCCCCGGGTCCAGGCCCGAGACGAACGCCGCGCGGAAGGCCGCGTCGAAGGGCTCGGCGCCCAGGGCGGCGCGTGCCGCCGCCGTCGCGCGGTCCACGTCACCGCGCTCGGCGGGCGCGAGCGGCGCGCGCACGGACTCGCGCGCCGCGGCGGCCGTGCCGAGCAGCTCCGCCGCCCCGCGCGGCTCGCCGGCCGCCGCGTGGGCCCCCGCCAGGCCCTCCAACGCCAAGGCCACGGCCCGTGGATCGCCGAGCCGCCGCGCCTCGGCCAGGCCGGCCAGGTGGCGCTCCCGCGCCGCCGCGTGGTCGCCGCGCAGCTCCGCGACGAAGCCGAGCTCGGCGAGCACCAGCGCCAGGGCCGGCCCGTAGTCCGCCGCCCGGTACCAGTCGAGCAGCCCGGTCAGCCGCTCCTCGGCGGCGGCCAACTCGCCGGCCCGGCGGGCGCCGAGCGCCAGGCCGAGCTCGGCGGCGGCCCGGCCCTGCCGGAAGCCGAGCTCGGTGGCGAGCGCCAGGGCCCGCGCGTGGTGTGCCTCGGCGGCCGCCAGGTCGCCGGTGAGCAGGGCGATCCGGCCGAGGCCGCTGAGCCGGTGCACGGCCGCCGTCCACAGCCCCGCCTCCTCGGCCGCCCGCAGCCCCTCGGCGTGCAGCGCCGCGGCCCGCGCGTGGTCCCCGGCGATCTCGGCCAGCGCGGCGAGCGGGAAGACGGTGCCGGAGCGGCCCCAGCCGTCCCCGAGGTCGCGGAAGACCGCGTCCGCCCACTCCGCGTGCCGCCGAGCCGCCGCGAGCTCGCCCCGGGCCAGCGCGTGCCGGGCCAGCACCCCGCGCGCCGCGGCCTCGCCCCACCGGTCGCCGAGCGCCGCGAAGTCGGCGGCGGCCAGCCCGGCCAGCCGCTCGCCGTCGGCCACCGCCGCGGTGCCGAGCCCGGCGTGGGCGAGGAACCAGCGGGCCGTGGCGAGGTCCTCCGGGGCACCGGCGTCGGCCAGGGTCCGCAGCGTCGCCCCGATCGCGGGCGCCGCCGGGTCCGCGGGCTCGCCCTGGAGCAGCGCGAGGCCGTGCGCCCAGACCCGGGCCAGGGCCGCCGCGGCCGCGTCCTGGGGGCCCGCGCCGGCGGCGGCCCTGGCGAGCGCCCGGCGGGCCTCGCCGAGCCGGCCGCGCAGCACCCAGTACCAGGCGAGCGCGTTCACCAGCCGCAGCGCCTCGCCCGAGGTGGCCAGGTCGATCGCCCGCCGCAGGTTGCCGGCCTCGGCGTCGAGCGCGGCCAGCCACCGCCGCTGCTCCCGGCCGCGCAGCGCCGGCGCCGCCAGCTCGGCGAACTCCCGGTGGTGGCGGACGTACCGGCGGCGCGCCGTCGGCTCCTCGCCGGCCGCCCGCAGCCGTTCCGCGCCGTACGCGCGAACGGACTCGAGCAGCCGGTAGCGCGGCCCCTCCCGGCGGTCGTCGAGCACCACGAGGGACCGGTCCACGAGCCGGCCCAACACGTCGAGCACGGCGGACGGCCGCACGCCGTCCCCGCCGCAGACCGCGGCCGCGGCCTCCGCGGTGGCGCCGTCCGCCACCACCGAGAGCCGGCGCAGCACCGCGCGTTCGGCGTCGCCCAGCGGCTCCCAGCTCCAGTCGAGCACCGCGCGCAGCGTGCGCTGCCGCGGCGGGGCGCCGCGATGGCCGCCGGTCAGCACCGCGAACCGGTCGTCGAGCCTGGCCACCAGGCCGTGCAGGCCCAGGGTCCTGGCCCGGGACGCGGCCAGTTCGAGGGCGAGCGGCAGCCCGTCGAGGCGGCGGCAGATCACCGCCACGGCCCGGGCCGCCTCCGGGGCGAGCCGGCCGGCGCCGAGCCCGGGCGTGCCGGCCGCCCGGGCCAGGAAGAGCCGGGCCGCGCTCGACGCCGCGACGGCGGCCGGCCAGTCGGCCGCCTCGGCGGGCGGTAGGGCCAGCGGCTCGACGCGCCACAGCCGCTCGCCGGCGACGGCCAGCGGCTCGCGGCTGGTGGCCAGCACCGTGAGCCCCGGCACGGCGCGCAGCAGCCCCTCGGCCAGGGCGGCGGCGTCGGCCGTCAGGTGCTCGCAGTTGTCGAGCACCAGCAGCGGGCGCCGGCCGCGCAGCGCGGCGGCGAGCCGGGCGATGCCCGCGTCCCCGCCGGGGCCCGCGACATCGGTGAGGCCGAGCGCGGCGAGCAGCGTCTCGGTCAGCGCGCACAGCGCCTCGTCGCCGCAGCCGGCCGGCTCGGTGCCGGCCAGCTCGACCAGGTGGACGTCGTCGGGGTACGCGTCGGAGTCCTGGAGGTCGCGTGCCACCTCGAGGGCGAGCCGTGACTTGCCGACCCCGCCGGGGCCGAGGAGCGTGACGAGCCGGCCGTCGCCGCCGGCGAGCAGCGCGGACAGGCCGGCCACGTCGTCCTCCCGGCCGACCAACGGCGCGATGGGGGCCGGCAGTACGGCGGGCCGCCCGGCGGGCGTGGGGCGCGCCGTGGGGCGCGCCGTGGGGCCGCGCAGGATCTCCCGCTGGAGGGCGGTCAGTTCGGGGCCGGGTTCGAGGCCGAGTTCGGTGGCGAGCGCGCGGCGCAGCTCGGCGTAGCCGGCCAGCGCCTCGCCGCGCCGGCCGGCGCGGTGCAGGGCCCGCAGGTGTAGGGCGCGCAGCCGCTCGCGCAGCGGGTGCCGCGCCACGAGTTCGGCCAACTCGGCGGCCACCGGCAGGTGTTCGCCGAGCTCCAGGCGGGCCTCGGCCGACTCCTCCCGGGCGGCGAGGCGTTGCTCGGCCAGCCGGTCGGCGGCGGCCCTGGCGAAGGGCTCGTCGGCGTACTCGGCGAAGGGCTCGCCCCGCCACAACCCCAGCGCCTCGGCCAGCAGTTCGGCCCGCTCCCGGGGGCCGGCCGCGCCGCGTGCCGCGGCGGTGAGCTCGGCGAAGCGGCCGGCGTCGGTGTCGTGCGGCGGGGTGAGGTCGAGCGCGTAGCCGGCGGGGCCGAACGTCAGCAGCCGACGGCCGCCGGGCTCGGCCCGGTCGAGCGCCTGGCGCAGCCGCGAGACCCGGCCCTGCAGGGCGTTGGCGGGGTGGCGCGGCGGGTGGGCGCCCCACAGGCTCTCCACCAGGCGGTCCCCGGAGACCGGCTGCCCCGGCCGCACCAGCAGCCGGGCGAGCAGGGCGCGGGCCCCCGGCTCGGGCAGCCGCACCGGCGTGCCGTCCGGCGCCCACAGGGCCAGCGGGCCGAGGACCCCGAATCGCATCCGGCCACGATAACGCCGGCCGCCGGCCACCGGCCGCCGGCCGCCGGCCGCCGGCCGCCGGCCGCCGGCCGGCTACCGGCGCGCGGGCGCCCAGGGGCCGACGCCGCCGACGCGCTCCACCCGGTACCGCACGACGTAACCCGGGGCCCTGGGCGCGGGGAACTCGGCGTCCGGCGCCATGTACACCTTCGCCAGCCGGTCGAGCAGGTCCCACGCGTCCTCGCGCGGCTCGACGGTGGCCCGGGCGCGCAGCACCGCGTACTCGTTGAGGAAGACGCCGGGCACGCGCGGGGCGTCGAAGGACAGCACGACCCGCGGGTCCCGCTCGATGTTGCGCAGCTTCGCGTACCAGCTCAGGTGGCCGCTGACCACGTCGTCGCCGTCCAACCCGATCCAGACGACGGTCACCTGAGGGCTGCCGTCGGCGTTGATGGTGGTCAGGTGCGCCATGGGTCCCGAGGCGATCAGGTCGCGCAGCTCGGTCGGCAGGGCGGTCATGGCCGTTCCCTTCGCTCGTCCCTTAGTTCGACGCTCATCGTACAACTGGCGTGGGCGCCGACAGCGTTCCGACAGCGCTCCGACAGCCGGTACTCGCACCGTGGGTTGCGACACCGACCCCCACCACCGAAGGAGCGCGTCCCATGAGCGGCACCACCCCGATCCAGGCCCCGACCCAGGCCCCGACCCCGGTCACCGTCATCGGCCTCGGCAACCTCGGCCGGGCCCTCGCCGGGGCGCTGGTCGACCGCGGCCACCCCACCACCGTCTGGAACCGCACCCCCGGCCGGGCCGACGCCCTGGTGGCGCGCGGCGCGCGCCGCGCCGAGACGGTCGCCGAGGCGGTGGCCGCCAGCCCGCTGGTCGTCGTCTGCGTGCTCGACTACCCGGCCGCCACCAGCGTCCTCGCCCCCGCCGCCGGCGCGCTCGCCGACCGGACCCTCGTCAACATCACCTCGGGCACCCCCGAACCGGTGCGGGAGCTGGCCGACTGGGCCACCGAACACGGCGCCCGCTACCTGGACGGCGCCGTCTACGCCGTGCCCCAGACCATCGGCACCTCCGAGGCGTTCGTCCTCTACAGCGGCTCACGCGCCGCCTTCGACACCGCCCGCGAGATCCTCGACCCCACCCTGGGCGCCGGCCTCTTCGCCGGCACCGACCCGACGCTCGCCTCCGTCCAGGACATGGCCGTGCTCGCCGCCATGTACGGCATGTTCGCCGGCTTCTTCCACGGCATCGCCCTCGCCAGGACCGCCGGCATCAGCGGCGCCGAGATCACCGAACCGATGACCCGCTGGCTCACCTCGGCCGTCGCCACCCTCCCCCAGTTCGCCCGCGAGATCGACGCCGCCGACTACGACGCCACCGAGACCTCCACCATCGACATCAACCGCGCCGGCCTGGGCGCCATCCTCACCGCCGGCCGGCCGCGCGGCGTCGACGACCGGCTGCTCGCGCCGCTGCTCGACCTCTTCGAACGGCAGGCCGCCGAGGGCCACGGCAGCGCGAGCCTCGCCCGCGCCATCGAGTCGTTCGTCGTCGCTTAGGCTCGCCGATGTGACATCGGTGCGCAGACTCCACGTGGTCAGCGGCAAGGGCGGCACCGGCAAGACCACCGTCGCCGCCGCCCTCGCGCTCGCCCTGGCCGAGGAGGGGCGGCGGACCCTGCTGGTCGAGGTCGAGGGCAGGCAGGGCATCGCCCAGCTCTTCGAGACCGAGGCGCTGCCCTACGAGGAACGCCGGATCGCCATCGGCCCCGGCGGCGGCGAGGTGTTCGCGCTCGCCATCGACGCCGAGCGGGCGCTGCTCGACTACCTCCAGATGTTCTACAAGCTCGGCGGCGCCGGGCGCGCCCTCCGCCGCATCGGCGCCATCGACTTCGTGACGACCGTGGCGCCAGGACTGCGGGACGTGCTGCTCACCGGCAAGGTCTGCGAGGCGGTCCGGCGGCGCTCCCCGGACGGCGGCTGGGCCTACGACGCCGTCGTGATGGACGCGCCGCCGACCGGCCGCGTCACCCGCTTCCTCGCCGTCAACGACGAGGTGGCGGGCCTCACCAGGACCGGTCCCATCCACCACCAGGCGCAGGCCGTGATGCGGGTGCTGAAATCGGCCGAGACGGCGGTGCACCTGGTGACGCTGCTGGAGGAGATGCCGGTCCAGGAGACGGCCGACGGGGTGGCCGAACTCCGCGCGGCCGACCTCCCGGTGGGCGGCGCGGTGGTCAACATGGTCCGCGCCCCCGTCGCCGACGCCGCCGCGACCCTCCCCGAACCGGCCGCCCTCACCGCCGCGTTGACCGGCGCCGGCCTGAAGGACCCGACCACGCTGACCGGCCCGCTCCTCACCCAGGGCCGCGAACACGCCACCCGCCTCTCCCTCGAAGCCGCCCAACGCGCCGAACTCGCCCGCCTCGACCTCCCCGTCCGCGAACTCCCCCTCCTCCCCGACGGCGTCGACATCGCCGGCCTCTACCGGCTGGCCCGCCTCCTCCGCGCCCAGGACTGGTGACCATGCGGCTCCTTCCCCACCCCCCACGCCCGGCGGCCACCGCCGCCGAGACGCCACGCACGGCCCTGCGGCCGCAGGCCGCTGCCACGGCCGTGCCCGGCGCACGCCGCCCCGCCGGCGCCGCCGGCCAGGCGGCTGGCCTCGCCGACGAGGCGGCAACGGCCGCGAGGCCAGGACCCGCGCCGGCGTCCACCCCCGCCGCTCGCCCCGCGACGGAGCCGTGCCTCGGTGCGGCCGGTTCCGGCCTCGCTGCCGCCGGCGAGGCGGCACCCGCACCGGCCTCCGCCGCCACCGTTCGCCGCGGGGCGGAGCCGCCCGTCGGCGCTGCCGCGCCGCTCCCGGCCGTGCGGCCGCAGGCCGCTGCCACGGCCGTGCCCGGCGCACGCCGCCCCGCTGGCGCCGCCGGCGAGGCGGCTCGCCCCACCGGCCAGGCGCCGGCGCCGGCGCTCGCCGCCGAGACCGACCCGCTGGAGATCGACCCCCTGCTCGACGACCCCGGCACCCGCATCGTCGTCTGCTGCGGCTCCGGCGGGGTCGGGAAGACGACGACCGCCGCCGCCCTCGCCGTGCGCGCCGCAGAGCGCGGCCGGCGCGTCGTCGTGCTGACCATCGACCCGGCGCGACGGCTCGCGCAGTCCATGGGCCTCACCGAGCTGGACAACGTGCCACGCCCCGTCCCCGGGATCGACACGTCGGCCGGCGGCGAACTGTTCGCGATGATGCTCGACATGAAGCGGACCTTCGACGAGATAGTCGAGGCGCACGCCGACCCCGCCCGCGCCCGGGCGATCCTCGACAACCCCTTCTACCAGTCGCTCTCCGCGGGATTCGCCGGCACCCAGGAGTACATGGCGATGGAGAAGCTGGGCCAGCTCTCGGCCCGCGGCGAGTGGGACCTGATCGTCGTGGACACCCCGCCCAGCCGCTCCGCGCTCGACTTCCTCGACGCCCCGCAGCGCCTCGGCTCGTTCCTCGACGGCCGGTTCATCCGGGTGCTGATGGCCCCGGCCAAGGCCGGCGGCCGGGCCGGCCGCAAGGTGATGAGCCTCGGCATGGCCGGCCTGTCCCTCGTCACCGGCACGCTCGGCAAGGTGCTCGGCACCGCCCTGCTGCGCGACGTGCAGACCTTCGTGGCCGCCATGGACACCATGTTCGGCGGCTTCCGCACCCGCGCCGACGCCACCTACCAGCTGCTCCAGGCGCCCGGCACCGCCTTCCTCGTCGTCGCCGCGCCGGAGCGGGACGCGCTGCGCGAGGCCGCCTACTTCGTGGAGCGGCTCGCCACCGAGCGGATGCCGCTCGCCGGCCTCGTCCTCAACCGCGTGCACACCTCGGACGCCGCCCACCTCTCCGCGGAGCGCGCCGTCGCCGCCGCCGAGGTCCTGGAGGCGTCCGACACCGAGGACGACGCCCGCGCCGCCGGGCTGCTGCGGGTGCACGCGGAACGCATGCGCCAGTTGACCCGCGAGGCCCGCACCATGGCCCGGTTCACCGCCGTGCACCCCAGGGTGCCGGTCGTCGAGGTGCCCGCGCTCTCGGAGGACGTGCACGACCTCGCCGGGCTGCGCGCCATCGGCGACCGCCTCGGCCAGACCGACGGCGCCGAACCGTCCCTCAGCTGACCCGCGCCAACCCCTCACCCCGCTCGTACCCGTCCCGCTCGCAGGCGCCCCGCTCGTACTCGCTGCGCGCCGACTCGAGCAGCCGCCGCCAGGACGTCACCGTCGGCCGCCGCCGCAGCAACGCCCGCCGCTCCCGCTCCGTCATGCCGCCCCAGACGCCGAACTCCACCCGGTTGTCCAACGCGTCGGCCAGGCACTCGGTCCGCACCGGGCAGCCGTTGCACACCGCCTTGGCCCGGTTCTGCGCCGCGCCCTGGACGAACAGCTCGTCGGGGTCCGCCTTGCGGCAGGCCGCCCGCGCGGTCCAACCGCCGCGCCCGTCACGCATCTCGCCCCGCTCACTCCGGTCGGTAGCCAGACTCATGCGGAGGACGTTACGTAAGCCGCGGCGACCGCCAACACCCCCACCAGGCCAACGTTGGATGGCCCATTCCGACTACCCCACACCCAAGTTCACTCGAAAGAGTGATAGGCGGGGTGCCGGGAAGCGGACGGCTTTCGGCCAGCCTAGGGGAACGCCGGCTCCCGAGTCCGGTGTTCGAGACCGTAGGCTTGCGCCATGGGTAGCAAGCGGCCGGGCGGCGGGCAGAACGCCGCGGGGCAGATCGCCAGGTTCCTCGGGGTGAGCGCGGTGTCCGGCGCGGTTCTCGCCGGCCTCGCGCTGCCGGCGGTGGGCGCGCTCGGCCTCGCGGCGCGCGGCACCATGGAGGGTTTCGACGAGATCCCCGCCGAGATGGAGCGCCCCCCGCTCAGCCAGACGTCCACCATCCTGGACGCCGAGGGCAACCAGATCGCCGAGGTCTCCTTCCGCAACCGGACCGTCGTCGACCTCGACGCGATGGGCATCGTGCCGCAGGCCGTCGTCGCCATCGAGGACGCCCGCTTCTACGAGCACGGCGCCGTCGACCTCCAGGGCATCATCCGCGCGCTGACCACCAACCTCGGCTCGGGCTCCGTGGAGCAGGGCGCCTCCACCCTCACCCAGCAGTACGTGAAGAACGTCTTCGTCGAGGCCGCGGGCGACGACCAGGAGGCGATCGCCGAGGCCACCCAGCAGACCGGCGCCGCCGGCCTCGGCCGCAAGATCCAGGAGATCAAGTACGCGATCCAGCTCGAACAGGAGCTCACCAAGGACGAGATCCTGGAGAACTACCTGAACATCACGTACTTCGGTCAGCAGGCGTACGGCATCCAGGCCGCCGCCGAGCGGTACTTCTCCAAGCCGGCCGCCGACCTCGAACTCCACGAGGCCGCCATGCTGGCCGGCCTGGTCCAGTCCCCGTCCCGCTACGACCCGACGGTCAACCCCGAGACGGCCCTTGACCGGCGCAACGTCGTCCTCCAGCGCATGGTGGACAACGACGCGATCACCCAGGAGGAGGCCGACGCGGCCGCCGAGCAGGACCTCGGCCTCGACGTCAGCGAACCGCGCACCGGCTGCACCACCGCCGTCGACGACTCCGGCTTCTTCTGCGACTACGTGCGCCAGGAGATCCTGAACAACCCGGTCTTCGGCGAGACCGAGGACGACCGCATGGCCCTCTGGCGCCTCGGCGGCCTCACCATCCAGACCACCCTCGACCCCCAGGCCCAGGCCGCCGCCGCGGCGGCGGCCCGTGAGGGCGCCGCCGAGACCGACCCGATCGTCGCCTCGGTCGTCCAGGTGGAGCCCGGCACCGGCCGCATCCTCTCCATGGCGCAGAGCAAGCCGTACGGGGTCGACGCCACGCAGAACCAGACGGCGATCAACCTCAACGTCCCGGCCGCCATGGGCGGTCCGGACAACGGCTTCCAGACCGGCTCCACCTTCAAGCCGTTCACGGCCGCCGCGGCGCTGGAGAACGGCATCTCGCCCGCCCAGACCTACGAGACCGACAACCAGGTCATCCTCGATCAGTCGGAGTTCCGGGACTGCGAGAACCGCCCGACCGGCACCGGCGAGTGGGAGGTCAACAACGAGCGCGAGGACGAGCAGGGCGAGTGGGACATGACCTCCGCGCTCGGTGAGTCGATCAACACCTACTTCGCCCTTCTCGAGCAGCAGGCCGGCCTGTGCGACACCATCCAGATGGCCGGTGACCTGGGCGTCAGGCTCGGCAACGGCGACCCGATCCCCGCCGACGCCGCGGCCACCCTCGGCGCCCACGAGACCAGCCCGCTGATGATGGCCAACGCCTACGCGACGTTCGCCAACCGCGGCACCTACTGCACCCCCGTCGCGATCACCTCGGTGACCAACGCGGAGGGCGAGGAACTCGACGTCCCCGAGTCCGAGTGCTCCCCGGTGATGTCCGCGAACACCGCCGACACCATCAACGAGATGCTCGGCGGCGTGCTGGAGGACGGCACCGGCCAGGCGGTCGGCCTCACCGACCGCGACAACGCCGGCAAGACCGGTACCACCGACGAGCGGCAGAACGTGTGGTTCGTCGGCTACACCCCGGACGTCTCCACCGCGGTCCGGGTCGGCGGCCTCAACGAACTGATCTCGATGGAGGACATCACCATCGGCGGCCAGTACTACGAACGCGCCAGCGGCGCCGGCGTGGCCGGCCCGATCTGGCGCAGCGCGATGATCGGCGCCCTGCAGGGCGTCCCGAACAACCAGTTCAACGAGGTCGACGTCCCCCGAGCCCGCGACCGCGAGCGTGACCGCGACCGCGACCGCGACGAGGACGACCGGGACAACGACAACGGCGGCGGTAACGGCAACGGCGGCGGGGGCAACGACTCCGGCGACACCGGCATCCCCGACATCCCGGACTTCCCCGACATCGAGTGGCCCGACACCTGGGGCAACGGCAACGGAGGCGGCCGAGGCCGAGACTGACCCACAGCCGGACGAGGTGAGGAGGCCCAGGGGTGTACGACGTACTCTTCTGGGCCTCACTCGTGTCCGCCCTCGTCCTGATCCTCGGGCTCGGCATCGCCGTCGGCCTCGGCAGGAGATGGTCCTGGTCGCTCACGGGCCCTGCTCCTGCTCGGGCTCACCGCCGGGGCCTACTTCCTCGGCCTGCTCAACATGCTCAACAGCGAGGGCCCCTTCCCCGAGTGCTCCGAGGAGCGCTACGGCACCGTCGCGCCCTCCATCGTCCAGCCACTCTTCTCCGACGCTGACGAGAGCTACCTGCCACTCGTTTACGTCTGCCGCTGGCAGGACGGGCACTCGATCGACACGGTGCCCGGGTACATGAACCCGGTCGTCATGACCCTGGCGGCCGCGACCGTCCTCGCCACCGCCATCGCCGTCCGCCGCCGCCCGACCTGAGGAGGCCGTCCCGTGCCACTCGCCCTGACCCTCTGCGGCGCCTGCGTCCTGGTCATGGCGCTCGCGCTGTTACCCGGCGCCCCACTGTTACCAGTGAGCACCGTGCCGGTCCTCGCCATCCTCGTCCTGCTGGTGTTCGTCGCCGCGATCTTCTCGTTCGCGCGGGCGGGCCGCGTCGAGCGAGCCGCCGGGGCCCTCTGGTCGGTGCCCCGCCCCCTCGCCTGGGCCGCCGGCGGGCTCCTGCTGGTGAGCGTCCTCTGCGTCGCCGTGGGCCCGCTCCCCGTGCTCGCCTCGATCGACGCGGTCGACGGCCGCTACTCCTACTCCCCGTTGACCGCCGACGCGACCCGCATCATCCTCACCGAGCCCGAGTACTGGGCCCAACGCAAGGCCCAGACCCGGCTCGCCGCCGCCACCGTGGCCATGTTCGCCATGTTCGCCGCCGCCATGTTCGCGGGCGCCGCCCGCTCCCGTGCGGCGGACGAACGGCTCAACCCGCCAGAGCCTGCTTGACCGCCGCCGCCACCCGGCCGCCCTCGGCCCGGCCCGCGACCTTCGGGTTCACGATCTTCATCACGGCGCCCATCGCCCGCGGCCCCTCCGCGCCGCCCGCCCGCGCCTCGGCCACCGCCTCGGCGACCAGCGCCGCCAGCTCCTCGTCGCTCAGCTGCTTCGGCAGGTAGCCGGCGAGCACCTCGCCCTCGGCCCGCTCCCGCGCCGCCTGCTCCGGCCGGCCGCCGCTCTCGAACGCCTCGGCCGCCTCACGCCGCTTCTTCGCCTCCCGCGCGACGACCTTCTGCACCTCCTCGTCCGACAGCTCACGCGCCGCCTTGCCGGCGACCTCCTCGTTGGTGATCGCGGCCAGCGTCATCCGCAGCGTGGCCGAGCGCAGCTCGTCCCGCGCCTTGATCGCGGTCGTGAGGTCGCTCTGCAGTCGGGACTTGAAGGTGGTCATGCGAGCCATTGTGGCAGTCGTGAAACGATGGGACCCATGCGTGCCCGATACGCCGTTCCCCTGAAGGCCTCCCTCAAAGCCGCGCTCGCGGTGACCGCGCTCTCCGCCGCCACGGTCGCCTACGCCGCCGGCTACGAGGCCCGAGCCTTCCGCCTGCGTCGCGTGACCGTCCCCGTCCTGCGGCCCGGGATGCCGCCGCTGCGGTTACTGCAGGTCTCCGACATCCACATGGTGTCAGGACAGAACAAGAAGCGCCGCTGGCTCCAGTCCCTGGCCGGGCTGCGGCCCGACTTCGTGATCAACACCGGGGACAACCTCTCCGACCCGGAAGCCGTCCCCGAGGCCCTCGACGCGCTCGGCCCGCTCCTGGAATTCCCCGGCGCCTACGTCTTCGGCTCCAACGACTACTACGCCCCCCGGCTGCGCAACCCGGCCCGCTACCTCGCCGAGCGCGCCTCCGGCCGCCACGGCCTCAACGGCAACGCGCCCGCGCGCAACGTGCCGCGCAACCCCTGGTGGGAGCTGCGCGACGCTTTCGACGCCGCCGGCTGGGCCAACCTCACCAACGCCCGCGGCCGCATCAAGGCCGCCGGCGCCGAGATCGCCCTCACCGGCCTCGACGACCCGCACATCCGCCGCGACCGCTACGCGGAGGTCGCCGGCGGCCCGGACCACGACGCCGACCTCTCCCTCGCCGTGGTGCACGCCCCCTACCTGCGCGTCCTCGACTCCTTCACCGCCGACGGCTACCCCCTGATCCTCGCCGGCCACACCCACGGCGGCCAGCTCTGCGTCCCCTTCTACGGCGCCCTGGTCACCAACTGCGACCTCGACCCGGACCGCGTCAAGGGCCTCTCCACCCACGAGACGCCAGGCCACACCAGCTACCTCCACGTCTCCGCCGGCTGCGGCACCAACCGCTACACCCCGGTCCGCTTCGCCTGCCCCCCCGAGGCCACCCTCCTGACCCTCACCCCCCGCGAAACCTGATTTCCCGTACGCCAGGCGGTCGGCTAGAGTAGTCCCCGTTGAACCGGGGTGTGGCGCAGCTTGGCAGCGCGCTTCGTTCGGGACGAAGAGGTCGTGGGTTCAAATCCCGCCACCCCGACAGAGTCACCACAGAGGGGCCCGATCTGCACTGCAGATCGGGCCCCTCTGTGGTCCCGGGCCGCAGGGTGGCTGGAGACCGAGCTGCCGCCTGGCATGCGTCCGTGGAATTTTCGGCAACACAACGGCGGCGGCCGCATGCGCCGCGTAGCCTCGCAGACATGGAGGGACCCGCACCCGGGGCAGCGCACAACGCCACACCGCAGGACGTCCACAGCGAGGCGCGCCGGCGGCTGGAGGCGTACAGCTATCTCAGCGCGCCCGAGCGGCTGGAGCACCTCGCGATCATGCGGGTCTTCTGCGGGACCCTGCTGGCGGACCTGGCAGTCCCGGACGTCCTGGCGAAGCTGCGCCAGGCCGGGGGCCCTGCTGCCGGGCTCGACGCCGATACTCTTACCGTCCGGCTGGAACAGCTGGTGAAGTGGGGCAACCTGCTGCGCAGCAGCCACACCGTGAAGGCATCCAGCATCAGCGAGTACCAGCGATCCCGTGCTCGCTACCAGCTGTCGAAGCTGGGCGAGCGCATCCAGCGGGACGCCGATGGCGTCCTGGCCGAGGCGGACGCCGCCCGCGAGGTGAGCAACGAGCTGCTCGCCCTGGTTGAGCGGGGACTCCGGGATCTTGCGGAGCTCGTCACCGCGCCCGGCGGCATCGAACCGCAGGACGGTCTTGAGCGGGTCAGCACGCTGTTCGTGCAGTTCGCCGAATTCGCGGACTCCATCCGGGACTTCTACGCCTACCTCGGCCAAGTGCTGGCCCGGTACGACCTGGACAGCGCCGAGTACCAGGGCTTCAAGGAGCTGCTCCTGGACTACGTCGAGGCGATCACGGAGGACGTGGCGTTCCGCGCACCCCGGATCTCAGCGGCGCTGGACACGTTGTGGCCGCACATTCCGGGTCTACTGGACCGGCTTGACGCCCACGCGCAGGGCCTCACCGGGCTGTCACCGCAGGGCGACGGCCGCCTGGAGACGCGGGTCCAGCGCAGCCGTGGGCGCGAGTTCGCGGACTGGGAGGGCCTGCGCGGCTGGTTCAGCGACACCGACGGGCAGGGCAGCCAGGTCGATCAACTGCGGGACGCCACCCTCCGTGCGTTGCAGTCGCTGCTCGCCAACGCCAAGCGGATGCTGCGGTCGGCCACCGGGGAGATGTCCCGGCGCAGGGATCTGCTGCGGCTGGCCCGGTGGTTCGACGAAGCGGCGCCGCAGGACGCGCATGACATCGCCGTCGCCGCCTTCGGGCTCTACGCCGCGCGCCATCTGGGCATACCTCCGGCCATCGCCGAGGTGGTGCCCGCATACACGAGCTGGTGGACCGGCCCGGTGGTCGAGGTGCCGGTGGCCCTGCGGGAAAGGGGCAGCCGCGCCCAGCGGGGCAGGACGCCCACGGTGGAGGACCACTCCGCGCAGAAGCAGCGGCTGCGGGAGGCCGCCCGTGAGCGCGCCGCGGCCAGGACAGCGGCGGCGGACGAACTGCGCAGTGCCTCGGGGCGGTTCGCGGAGGTGCGCCTCACCTCCGCGGCGCTCGGCCTGCTCCTTGAGTTGCTGGCCACCGCACTCGGGAACGCGCAGCTCCGGCGTCGCGCCGGCACGGACGGGAAGGGTGCGACGGAATTCGACCTCGACCAGGCGCACAGTGAGGACGCCGAGCTGGGGATCCGGCTCACCGTGCGACGCACGGCGGGCGCCCGGTGCGTCCTGCACTCGGTCGACGGCGACCTGTTGTTGGACGACCTTGAGCTGGACGTCGGCCGTACCTCCTCTGACATGGCCGACCGCGATGCGGAGGTGAGCGCGTCATGACCCTTCCCTCGACGCACGATGTCGCCCTGGCCGCCGAGCGCCGCAGCGCCGCCCGGCTGCTGCTCGCCCAACCGCTGGTCACCTCGGACGGCCCGCACTCCGACCTCTTCCCGCTGATCCGCAGGCATGCCGACTGGCTGAGCAAGCGGTTTCAGCAGGTGCTCGGCTACCGTCTGCTGGTCGACAGCTCCTACGCCCGGCTGTTCAAGGCGGGCCTGGGAACAGGCGCGGGCCACCGGCTGGAGCGCTCCACCGGCACCCCCTTCACCCCGCACACGTACGCCTGCCTCGCGCTGGCCCTGTCCGTGCTGGTGACCGCCCCCGAGCAACTGCTGCTGTCACAGCTGGTGACCGACATCCGGGCCGCCGCGGCCGACGCGGAGATCGAGCTGGAGGAGACCGGCAGGGCGGCCGGGAAGCGGACCCTGGTGGCGGCCCTGCGCCTGTTGGTCGATTGGGGCGTCCTCATCGAGACCGAAGGCCATGTGGCCGCGCTCGCGCAGGACGGGGGCGGAGAGGCCCTGATCACAGTGGACCGGGAGCTGGCCCGCGTCGTCGTGGCCGGCCCGCTCGCCCAGGCCCGTGACGGGGCTGACCTGGTCCGGCGGGCAGCGGACCCGGGGTTCGGCGGGCCTCGCACCTATGTGCGCCGGATGCTCGTCGAGACACCCGTCGTCTACCTCGACGAGCTGACCGACGCCGAACGTGACTGGTTGCGCACCCGGCAGCGCCGCGAAGCGCAGGCGTTCTCCGAACTCCTCGGTCTGGAGACGGAGATCCGCGCAGAGGGGGTGGCACTGGTGGACCCCGAGGACGAGCTGACGGATCTGCACCTGCCGGGCACCGGGACGGTGGCGCAGGCCGCGCTGCTGCTGGTGGAACGGCTCGTGGAGCGGCTTCGGCCACAGGAGCCAGGACACCCGGCGACGGGAGGAACGCTCGTCATCGGCGTGGCCGTCTCGGACGGCCTCGTGGACGAGCTGCTGGCCGAACTGGTCACCGAGTACGGACAGCGCAGCAACTGGCAGCGCGGCTACCTGGAGGACGTCCCCACCCTGCGGGAGGCCGTGCTTGACCTGCTGGCCCGCATGCGGCTGATGGCCCGCGCCGGCCGACTGCGTGCTGACGGAGAGGGTCTGCCTGCGGGGTACGGCCAAGAGGCACCGGAGGGGCGCACCGTGACCGATGTCCGTGCGGCGCGGCCCGGCGATGACGGCTGGGTGCTGCTGGCCGGGGCGGCACGCTACGCCACCCGCGTGACCCTGCGCCCGGCCACCGCGGCCCGAAAGGGCGCCGACGTCCAGGAGGAGTTGCCGCTGTGACCACCGATGCGCGTGGCCTCATCCCGCTGCCGCGTTCCGGCCCCGCGACGACCGTTGGTACCCGCTTCCGGCTGCACCGCGCGGGCATCCAGAACGTCTGGCAATACGACGAGCAGGAGTTCGCCTTCGGCGACGGACGGCTGCTGCTCCGCGGCAAGAACGGCGCGGGCAAGTCCAAGGCCCTGGAAATGCTGCTCCCGTATCTGCTGGACGGCGACTCGCGGGCCCTGGACGCGACGGGCACCGGCCGGACCACCCTCCCCTGGCTGATGCTGGAAGGGTTCGAGCAGACCAACCGTCTCGGCTACCTGTGGGTGGAGTTCCAAGGCACGACCGAGGGCGGCGACCACCGCCACCTCACCCTCGGCGCCGCCATCCGTGCCTCGAAGTCGACGCAGAAGGCGCTGGCGACATTCTTCGTCACCTCGCTGCGCGTCGGCGAGGACCTCCATCTGGTCGAGGGCGGAAGGCCCCTGCCGGTCGACCGGCTCAAGGAGATCGTCGGCTCCGACAACCACACCGACCGCGCGGTCGTCCACCGCTCGCGGGTGGCCAGGGAACTGTTCGGCATCACCGACGCGACCCGCTACCGCAACCTCACCCAGCTCCTCCATCGGCTGCGGCGGCCCACGGTCGGGGACCGCATCGAGCACGGTGGACTCGCCTCCCTGCTGAGCGAGACCCTGCCGGGACTCGACGAGGGCGTGGTGGAGACGGTCGCGCGCAACCTCCACGACCTCGACGCCGTGCGCGACGAACTCGGCCGCCTGGAGCGCACCGATACGGCGCTGCGTACCTTCCTCACCACGTACCGCGGCTATCTGTCCGGAGTCCTGCGCACCTGCGCGCAGGCGGTGAGCCGGGAGCTTGAGGTCCTCGCGCAGCGACGCCGGGCGGCCGGAGACGCCGCACAGCGAACCGGCGAGCTGAGGGCGCGGGAGCAGGAGGCGGAAGCCCGGCTGGAGACCCTGCATGAAGAGGAAGAGGCCGCCAGGACCGACCTGGCCGCCCTGCACGCCAGCCACGCCTACCGCAGCCTGCGTGAACTGTCCGAACGCCGCACCACGGTCGAGGCGCTGCACACCGCCGCCCTGGCGGCCTTCACCGCCCTCAGCAGCGCGCACGGCGCAGAGGAGGGCGCGGCCGAGCGGCTGGCCGACGGTGTCGACCACCTCGGCAGTCGGCTCGCCGAACTGGGCACTGAACACCGAGAACTGCTGACGCAGGCGGAGAAGGCAGGGCTTCCCACCGGCCATCTCGGCGAGGCCGTCGCCCTGCCTCACACGAACCGCTCCCAGGCCGCTGAGGTGGAGCTGACCGCTCCGAACGGGGAAGCGCACATCATGCGGCAGCCATCGGTCGTCCGCGTGGACACGGCCGCGGTGCAGGACGGACTGCGGTCCTGGGAGGGACAGCTGCGGGACGCCGAGACGGTTGCGAAGAACCGGGCCCGGATGGTCAAGGAAGTGACGCGTCTCACCGCGCGAGCCGAGGAGGCCAGAAGCCGGGCGGTGCAGGCCGACACCGAGCGGGAGCGACTGGAAGACGAGGCGGAAGAGGCCGCCGGCCGTCTCGACGCCGGCCGCGAGAAGGTCGCCGAGGAGAGCGGTGCCTATGGCCGACGGGTCGCCGAGTGGGTCGCCCGCACGCGGACCACCGTCGGGGCCGACTGCCCGCCGCTGGATGCCGTCCAGGCAGTGGTCGCCTGCGAGAGCTCCGCCGACGCCCCGTTCGTGGACCGCACGCTCCCGGCGGACATCGACGGCCAGGCGTGGCAGGCGGCCCATGCCGCACTGGAGCCGTACGGCGAGGAACTCACCGGGCGCCGCGACGCCCTCGCACTCACCGTTGGCCGGCTTGACGAGGAACTCGGCCGCCTGGCGAGTCAGAAGCGTGACTGGGAGCGACGTACCGATCCCGAGCCGCCAGTCCCCTACCACCGCGCCGCCGAAAGGGCACCAGGCACGGGGGCGCCCTTCTATCGGCTGGTGGACTTCGTGGACGATCTGGGCTCCGCGCATCGGGCTGGTCTGGAAGCGGCGCTGGAAGCCAGCGGGATCCTGGACGCATGGGTCGGCGCGGACGGCGCCCTCATCGACCCCGGCACGCGTGACACGCTGCTGCGTCCCGGCCCGGCGCCGCCGGACGAGCCGACCCTCGCCTTGGCCCTGCGCCCAGCACCCCAGCCTGGGTGCAGAGTCACGTCCGAGCAGGTGGAACACCTGCTGACCGCCATCGCGCTCGCACCGGCCGCGGAGACGGCCGCTCACAATGCGGTGTACTACGACGGAAGCTGGCGTCTGGGCATCCTCAGCGGCCGGCACCACAAGAGTGACGCCGAGTACGTGGGAGCCGCCGTACGCGCCGAGACCCGGCGGCGCATCCTGGCCGAGCTGGAGGAACGGCTCACGCAGACGGAACAGCGTCTGGCCGACGCCCGCCACGAACTCGTCGAGGCCGATGCCCAGCGCCGGGCCCTCAGGGCAGCGGAGCAGGGCTTCCCCCGGGCGCGCGATCTCGCCGACGCCTGGAACAGGGTCGACTCGGACGAGAGGACGCTGCGTGAGCTGACCGCCAAGGCGACCCGCGCGGCACGGCTGGCCGAGGAGGCCCGCGCTCTCGCCGTAGCCGCACGCGCCGAGGCGGACGCCACCGCAACCGCCCATGACCTGCCAAGCGACCCCGCCGAGCTGGAGCCCGTACGCGCCGCGCTGGCTGACCTGCTCACCGGCGTCGGGCGTCTTCGCAGGGCGGTCGCCGGGACGGGCGAGCGGCTCGGCGCCCATCACGCCGATGCCGAGCGGTACGAACGCGCCTGTAGAGACCGTCGGGCGGCGGAGGAGAACTACCAGCTCCGCCTCGTCGGGCTGCGTACCGCGCAACAGGACCTGCGCACCCGCGAAGAGGCCATCGGGGCGACCAAAGAAGAGATCCTCAGCCGCGAGCAGGAAGCCAGGCAGCGCATCGCGCGCGCCGCCCAGGCCGTCCCGGCGGCACAGCGTGTGTGGAACGACCTGCACGACCGGCGCGTGCGCGGGGAAGAGGAGGAGAGGCGCCTGCGCGAAGAGCTGGCCGCTCAGGAGACCGCGGTCATCGCAACCGGCGGCGCCCTGCGCGGCGCTCTCGGCCGACCGGAGGTGGTGCGCGGCGCCGGTCTCCACCGATCCGCACTGCCCGAGGACGTGGCGGACGATCCCGCCATGGACGTCCGCAGCCGGCTGCGCGCGCTGCAGACCCTGGCCGACGCGGTACAGCAGGCCCTCGGCCGCCCGAAAGGCGAAGTCTCGGACAGCACCCTGCTGAACCGACACACCGAACTGCGCGACCAACTGGCCGGCGGCTACGACGCGCAACTGGAGGAACGTGACGGTATCAAGGTGTGCCGCCTGATCGACGACCACGGCTCTCACGATGTCGCGGCCGTGGGCGAGCGGATCGCCGCCCAGGCGGCAGAGGCCCGGGGACGGCTCACCGAGCGCGAACGTGAGGTGTTCCAGCGGTTCCTGACCGGCGAGCTCGGCGACCATCTCTCGGCCCAGGTCATCACCGCGGCGAACCTGGTCGCGGCTCTCAACGACACCCTGCGGACCGTGCGCACCTCTCACGGTCTCGGCGTGGAGCTGTTGTGGAAGCTGGACGAGGACGTCGACGCAGACGTACGGGCGGCCGTTGAGCTGTTGCGCAGTCCGTCGAGCCTGCGCACGCGTGAGCAGACCGAGCAGCTGCGCGAGGTGCTGCAACGACGGATCGAGGATGCCCGACGGGCAGATCCCTCAGCCGGTTACGCCGCCCATCTGCGGACCGCGCTGGACTATCGCGACTGGTTCCGCTTCCACACCTTCGTGGTCGAGGACGCCGCTCCGGGACGGCGGCGTAAACTGACCGGCCGCACCGGGCTCAGCCAGGGCGAGCAGCGGGTGCTCTCCTACCTCGTGCTCTTTGCCGCGGCCGCCGCCCACTTCACCAGTCTCGCCGAGTCGGCTCCCCACGCGCCGCGGCTGATCCTGCTCGACGACGCCTTCGCCAAGGTCGATGAACCCACCCACGGGAGGCTGGGGCGGATCCTCGTCGATCTCGACCTCGACTTCGTCCTCACCAGCGAACGGCTCATGGGCAACTGGCCGGAGGTGCCGTCCCTGCACATCTACGAGTGCCTCCGTGATCCCCATGTGCGCGGGGTGGCCACCCTGCACTACACCTGGAACGGCCGGCACCGGCGTCTGGTGTCCGTATGAGCAAGCTGCCCGCGGCGACACGGGACTGGCTTTCCGGTACCGGGCTCACCCGGCTCTGGGAAGCGGTGCGCAGGCGTCTGGAAAACAATGGCGTGCAGGCCACCGGTTCCCTGCGGCTCACCTCAATGAACCCTCAGGAGCGCAACGACCTGTCGCTCCTGTTGGGCAAGCCCGTCACGGGTGCTGCCGTCACTGTGCGCCTCGACGCCCTCGACACGCGGCTGCGCGCCTCGGCGGCCGGACTCGGGCTCAGAGAGGTCCTGGAGGAACTTGGCCCTCCGCTAACCGACCGCCGTGCCGTCCGCGCGGGCATCGTGGCACGACGCGAGCACGTCTGGTCGTCGCTCGCCTCAGCGCTGGACGCCTCTCCGCTCGCCGGCCAGGAGTGGACCGGCCGGTGGTACGAGTTGCTCCGCCGTACCGGCGTCCCGAGAGGTGTGACGCCTGAGACGGCGGTACGCACCCTTCGGCAGGCGGTGCAGGTCCTCACCGTGCTGCTCGGACCGGAACAGCGTGGCAACCGAGGCCGAGGAGAACTCGCTGCCCTGGCGACCGGGTCCGCGCACGGGCTGGACGACGGCACCTGGCTCGCACGCCTCGTCCAACGTGGTATCGCCCTCGCCCACGGCACCGACTTCCCCGGCGACGCGGCCGGCCGGCGCGCACTGTGGCGCCTGGTGTCCGTCACACCGGACGAGGTCTCCAGCACCGTGCTGACCTACGGGCTGCGGCCCGTCGGCGGAGGCTGGCGGGAGCAGGCTTTGCGGGAGCGAGCCGACCACCAGGCTGAAGCCCATCTCACGCCACGCGATCTGCACGACATGCGGCTGCGACTACCTGCCGAAACAGTGATCCACATCTGTGAGAACCCGCGCGTGGTGGAAGCCGCGGCGGACGCCGCCTGCGTCCACCCCCTGGTGTGCACCTCGGGCGGCGCCGCCACGGTGGTCCTCACACTCCTCGACGCCCTCGCTGCCACAGGCTGCCGTTTCGCGTACCACGGCGATTTCGACTGGCCTGGCATCGCCCTGGCGAACCGGATCATCGGCCGTTACGAAGCCCGGCCATGGCGCATAGGCGCCGAGGACTACGAGCAGCTGGCCGCTCGCAGCCAGGCCGCGGGGATTCCTCAGCTACCGCTCGACGGCCAGCCCGTCAGCGCGGCCTGGGACCCGGGTCTGGCCCCTGCCATGACCGCCCTCGGGGTCGCGCTCCATGAGGAGGCGACACTCGACCTTCTGGTGGACGACCTATCAGGTGCGGAGTAGGAACGATCCGGTGACGTGGGACAGAGGCCCCGGTGCGCACCGGGGCCGCAACCCCGATCCGAAAACCCGAGAAAGCGCCATCGCTGCCGATCTGGCGGTCATTCGGTGACGTCGACCCCGTAGCCGCGGGCTAGGTCGGCCAGGCCGTGGTCGTAGCCCTGTCCGACGGCACGCAGTCGCCAGCCATTGCCTCGGCGGTAGATTTCGGCAAGGATCATGCTCCGCTCGGTGGTGGCGGCGTCGAGGGTAGCCCGGGCCGTGGGGGCTGCGCCGATACCGCAGGTTGCGGTGATCTCGATGGCGCCGACGTCGGAGAAGGTGGCGACGCCATCGATCGCGGCGGCGACAACGATCCGGCTGACCTCCAAGGGAAGTCGCTCCAGGTGG
The DNA here is from genome assembly GCF_042722465.1 of Streptomyces sp. NPDC127098. Lineage (NCBI taxonomy): Bacteria > Bacillati > Actinomycetota > Actinomycetes > Kitasatosporales > Streptomycetaceae > Streptomyces > Streptomyces sp. NPDC127098. The sequence goes on along the minus strand of NZ_JBHXFJ010000008.1, from coordinate 123,912 downwards.
GCCGTGACAGCCTGCTCCGTCGGGCCGTCCGTGGCGAGTCGTACGGTGCCGTCCGGGTGTTCGGGTGCGTTGTAGAAGATAAAGTCCTCATCCCCCGCCACCTGCTCGCGATCGTCGAGTGTAAAAGCGACGACGTCCACGTCGCAGGTGGTGTGTTGGTCCCACGTGGCTGCGACCGTCCAGGCTGTGTCGCTGTCTGGCAGGTCGATGACGGCGCCTCGGACCAGCACTTCTCTCGTGTCCGGCGGGTTTTCCGGCGTGCGCGGTGTAGCCCCGGGCGATGGGGCAAGAGCGGTTTCCAGGAGCCAGTCGGCGGCGTGCAGGCTCAGTCCGAGAGAGGCGATGCGGCTCATGCGCCGGTCCGATTCGCCGCCGGGAAGCACCACGACATCGGTCACTCTTGCCGACAGGTTGACCGCTGCGGAGGCTCCGAGTTCGACAGCGCGAGAGCGTGCCGCCGCCGCCTCGCCGTGAGTGCCGCCCAGGACCAGGACCCGACGTCCGGTGAGCGTCCGGTCCGCGCCGGCAGAGGTTGTGGTCGGTGCGGTGGTGCGCGGCGCTGGGACGGTCGGCGCGGTCCTGGACTGTGTAGTCGACGCGCTTCCAGCCCTCTGGGCTGTGCGGCGTTCCGCTGGGGCGCCAGCGCGGGCGGCGCCCTTGGCCTGGCCGGGCTGCACATGCTCCAGCAGTTGGAGGTACGTCGGCTCGTCCACGAGGGGAATCGCCTCGGCTGCGGCGCGACGCAGCTTGTCGGATGCGGCGCCAGGATCGTTGGTAACGACGAGGCTCGTCTGGCTGCTGACCGAGGTCATCATGTTCAGCCCGGCCGTCACCGAACGGGCGACTAGTTCCTCACGGGAGACGTGTGTGTCCCCGGAGATGGCGACCTTCATCCCCTGCACCAGCGGACCGCCCGCAGCTAGGCGGCCCGGATTGCGGTAAGCACATGGGGTCTTGGGTACATAGGGCTTGTAGTCCTGGCGAGGCGGGCAGGTCAACAGTGGCAAGGGCAGACCTAAACGTTCGGCGGCGCCCAGCGAGCCGCGCAGGACGCCGGAGAGCACCCGCACGTCGTCTCGGGCATCGTGGGCCCGTTCCTGGCGCACACCGTAGTGCGCGGCAAGAGTGCCCAGCTTCAGATCGGGCGTCGCGGGCCCAACCAGGCGATTGAGCGCCAGAGTGCACAGGCGTCTGCTGACGGGAACCCAGGAACGGGCGCGGGCGAATTCATGGGCCAGGAAGTCGTAGTCGAACTGCGCGTTGTGAGCGACGAGGACGCGACTGCTGAGCAGCGCCCCCACCTGCGGCGCTATCTCCTCGAAGGCGGGCGCGCCCGCAAGACGCGCCGGTGTGAGGCCATGGACGTGCACCGGGCCGGGGTCACAGCCCGGATTGAGGAGGGTGGAGAACTCTCCTGTCTGTCGGCCGAGTCCGTCGAGCGTGAGAACCGCAAGGGACAGGACACGGTCCCGGCCGGGCCTGAGCCCGCTGGTTTCCACATCCACGAGCGCCCAGTCGTGGAAGTAGTCAGGAGCGGTGGGCCACTTGGGGCTCGACGACAGCAGGGCCATGTTGGGCTTCCTCTCCCGCGCGCGGTAGGCGGCGCGGAGCCTGCGGGTGGCGATGGCGACCGGGTGGATTTTCGCACGTGCCGGGCGTCGTTTGTGGGGAATCTGTGACGGATGGTCAACCCGACCATGTCGACAGTTGGACGCGGCGTTGGAGCGGCGTGCGACGTCCCCACCCACTGCTCGGACACGGTTGGGCAATCTAGCCAAGGCCGAGCGTCCGAGCCGGGTGATAGACGTACCGTATGACTTTTGTCGACCCTGCTGAGCCCCACGTGGCCTTCGAGGACCTGGCGACTGCAGACCTGGTCGTGGACGCCGTCTATGCCGGCGGGACGAAGGGGAACCTTGGGGACGACCCGATCGCCCCGCTGATCAGGGGGGTCGGCAACCAGGGTGGGATCCGGAGCGCCGGTTCTCCGGCCAAGCGCACGGTACGTCTGGCAGTGCTGTATACGACGGGCACCGATGTCGACTGGCCCGATCACCTGGACCTGGAGACAGGGACCTTCACCTACTACGGAGACAACAAGAAGCCGGGCCAGGATCTCCATGGCACCGCTCCCGGAGGCAACATACTGCTGCGGGACGCCTTCGCTGCGTCTCATGGCACGGCGGAAGACCGTCTGAGGTACGTGCCGCCCTTTCTGCTCTTCGAGAAGGCGGCGGGTGCTGGGCGTGCCGTGCGGTTCCGGGGACTACTCGCGCCCGGCGGGCCGGCTCTCACGCCGGACGACGAACTCGCCGCCATCTGGAGGTCGCGCGCCGGCGACCGGTTCCAGAACTACCGCGCCCGCTTCACCGTCTTGGACGAGGGCCACATCTCTCGGTCGTGGATCGAGCACCTGTTGAGTGGTGGCAGCTCGGTGGAGGGCGACTGCCCGCCGGCTTGGGCGAGTTGGATTGCGGGGCGCACATACAGTTCCTTGTTGGCTCCGGCGACCACTGCCATACGCTCGACTGCTGATCAACTTCCCGGGAATCAGGAGGGGAACGCGATCCTCGAAGCCATCCGCAGCCACTTCCGAGGCCGGGAGCACGACTTCGAAGCCTGCGCGGTCGCCATATGGCGCCTCATCGCACCCCGCACCGGCGCCTGCGACATCACCCGCCCCAGTCGCGACGGCGGGCGGGACGCGGTAGGCCAGTACATCCTGGGGCCTCCAGCTGCCACGATCACCATCGACTTCGCCCTCGAAGCCAAGTGCTATGCCGCCAGCAACTCGGTCGGTGTGAGAGAGGTGTCCCGCCTCATCTCGCGCCTCAGGCACCGCAACTTCGGCGTGCTCGTGACCACGTCCTACTTCCACAAGCAGGTCCAGGAGGAAATACACGACGATGGTCACCCCATAGCGCTTGTATGCGGCAAAGACATCGTCGATGTCCTCCGGCAGCACGGTCAGACCACCGTCGAAACGGTGCAGCACTGGCTCCAGCGGAACTTCCCGAGAGTCTAGGTCGCAGGGTGAGCGTCGGCCGTGGTGGAGGCCGGGGCGTTGGCGCTCGCCGAGTTCGCCCACCGGCGGTCGCCTCGTTAATTCGGATGCGCCGCCGCTACCCGACGTGCTGGGATGGTCACGGTGTGCGTCGAGGGGTGGAGGGCGGGATGCCGATGTGGGGCCGGAAGGTGAAGGAGTCCGGGGAGTTCGTCACCGAGTCCGAACGGCTGTTGTTCGGTGGGCGGTTGCGGTACGACATGGGGTGGTCGCGGCACGACGACGCCGTGTTGGAGCTGACGTTGCGCCGCACGCTGGTGCGGCTGCCGCAGATGGTGGCGATGAGCGTGCGGCTCGCGTGGGCGGCGGATCGGCGGGCGACGCGGGCGGTGGCGTTGGCGGAGGTGGCGCGGGGCGTCGCGCAGGCGGTGATGCTGCTGAGCGTGCAGGCGGTGCTGGTGGCGTTGTTGGAGCCGGCGGACGTCACCGACGGGTTACGGGACGCGATGCCGGCGATCGCGGTGATGACGGTGGTGGGGGCGGTCGGCGCGGTGGCGCGGGCCGTGTCGACGTACGCGGACGGCACGTTGCAGCCGAAGGTGGAGCGGCACGCGCAGGAGCGTTACCTGGAGCGGGCGTTGGGGGTCGAGCTCCAGGCGATCGAGGACCACGCGTTCCACAAGCTGCTGGAGTCGGCGCAGTTCGGGGCGTCGTCGGCGCGGCGGATGATCGGGCACGGGACGCGGGTGATCTCGGCGCTGCTGTCGCTGGCGGCGGCGGCCGGCGTGCTGGCGGTGCTGCACCCGGTGTTGATGCCGATGCTGTTGCTGATGACGATGCCGAGCGCCTGGTCGGCGCTGACCATCGCGCGCCGCCGTTACCAGTCGTACCAGGAGTGGGTGCAGCACTCGCGGGCGGCGAACACGCTGTCCCGGCTGATCATCGAGGCGGACGCGGCGGCCGAGGTGCGGGTGCACGGGGTGGGTCCTTTCCTGCTGCGGCACTTCCGGGCGATGTCGCAGTCGTACGAGGGCGAGCAGGCGCGGTTGGCGCGGGAGGCGGCCGGCACCCGGCTCGTCGCGTCGGCGCTGACCGGGACCACGGCGCTGGCGACGTACCTGGTGCTCGGTGGCCTGCTGTGGTCGGGGGCGATGGAGGTCGCGGCGGCCGGGGCGGCGGTGGTGGCGATCCGCACCGGCTCCTCGTCCTTGGACAACCTGATCGCGCAGGTCAACTCCATGCACGAGGACAGCCTGTTCGTGACCGACCTGCACCAGATCGTCGAGCAGTCCACCGGCCGGGAGATCCCGGTGGGCGGGGCGCCGTTGCCGGAGCGGCCTGAGTCCATCGAGGTGGAAGGCGTGACGTTCGCCTTCCCCGGCACGGAGGGGCCGCCGGCGTTGCGCGGGGTGTCGTTGACGATCCCGGTGGGGCGGGTCACGGCGCTGGTGGGGGAGAACGGCTCGGGCAAGTCCACGCTGATCAAGCTGCTGTGCGGGTTGTACCAGCCGCAGGCGGGCCGGATCCGGTTCGGTGGGCAGGACATCGCGGCGGCCGACCGGCAGGACCTCTTCTCGCGGTTCGCGGTCGTCGGGCAGGACTTCTACCGCTGGCCGTTCACCGCGCGGGTCAACGTGGCGGTGGGGCGGACGGCGGTGCCGATCAGCGAGGAGCGGCTCGAGTCGGCGGCGGCCCAGGCCGGCGCGGGCGACGTGGTGGCGGGGCTGCCGCACGGCTGGGGGACGTTGCTGTCCCGCGTCTTCCAGCGCGGTCACCAGCTCTCCGGCGGGCAGTGGCAGAAGCTGGGGATCGCCAGGGCCGCCTACCGGGACGCGCCGATCCTGATCGTCGACGAGCCGACGGCGGCGCTGGACGCGCGGGCCGAGCAGGAGGTCTTCGACCGGATCCGGGCGCTGGCCGACGCCGGTCGGACGGTGGTGCTGATCACCCACCGGATGGCCTCGGTGCGGGACGCGGACCTGGTGCACGTGCTGCACGGCGGGCGTCTGGTGGAGTCCGGCACGCCGGACGAGCTGTTGCGGGGCGGCGGCAGGTACGCGGAGATGTACGGCATCCAGGCCGCGCAGTTCGCCAGGAGCGGCGCGGCCTGAGGGACCGGCGTCAGAGGGCCGCGGCGACGGCGGCGCCGACGAAGACCACCTGGAGCGCCATCCGGGTGGGCAGCGGCGTGGCGCCCGGCAGGCGGCGGCGTACGGCCGAGACGTTCGCCGGGGTCATGGCGAGCATCAGCAGCACGAGGGCGAGTGCGGCGTACGGCGCCACCGGCGGGATCAGCAGGCCGGCGGCGCCGACCAGCTCGAGACCGCCGGTGAGGTCGACCAGCAGCCGGGGCCGGGGGAGGGCCGGCGGGACCATCGCGATCAGCTCGTCGCGCTTCGGCTGGACGAAGTGGGCCAGGCCGGTGGCCAGGAACATCAGCGCGAGGCCCCCGCGCAGCGCCGGCTGCCACGCGTCGAGCGCGTCGACGCCGACCAGGCCGAGGAGCCTGAGGACGGCGAACCCGCCGACCAGGAAGACGAAGGGAGCCATCTGCCCACCCCAAATCTTGTCATTGGAAAGATCCTGGCGTCGACTATAACTTGTCAGTGGAAAGACCGGGTGTCGGGAGAGGAAGGGAGCGTGGGGCACATCAGTCGGCAGATCAGTCAGGCGAGCGGCTACCACCACGGAAACCTGCGCCGGGCCGTGATCGACGCGGCGCTGGAGGCGATCGACGAGTCCGGGCCCACCGGCTGGAGCCTGCGCGCGCTGGCCCGCCGCGCCGGGGTCTCGCACGCCGCGCCCGTGCACCACTTCGGGGACAAGGCCGGGCTGCTGACGGCCGTGGCCGCCGAGGGGTACGAGCTGTTCGCGGACGCGCTGGAGGCGCGGGCGGCCGAGGGGGACTTCCAGGAGGTCGGGGTCGCGTACGTGCGCTTCGCCGTGCGCCACCGGGCGCACTTCGCGGTGATGTTCCGCCCCGAGCTCTACCGGCCGGACGATCCGGCGCTGGTCGCGGCGCGCGACCGCGCCGGTGCCGTGCTCGCCGCCGGCGCGCGGCGCCTCTCGGCAGAGCCGGCGGGGGACCGGGCGGTCACCCTGGCCGCCTGGTCGGCCGCGCACGGCTTCGCCGGCCTCTGGCTGGACGGCGCGCTGCCCGAGGCCCGCGACCCGGGGCAGGATCCGGAGGCCGTGGCGCGGCGGGTGTTCCGGGCGATGTTCCGCGGGGGCCCCGGCGAGCCAGCCGCTTGACGGGGGGTATGGGTCGTTTTATCGTAGAAAGTGCCTGTGGGGCGAGCGAGGGAGTTCGAACCGGAGATCACTCGGAAGACTGGCTAGAGACCAGATCGGACCGAGATTCGAAGGTCGGGCTGAGAGGCCGAAGGTCGAGCAGACGGACCAACGGCGACCTCCACCACCTGATCCGGGTCATGCCGGCGCAGGGAGCCCACCTCGCAGGTCTTTCTTCTGCCCGGAGGCGGTCAGTGACCGTCACCGGGCTCTCGTGTGTCGTGCCCGCCCCGCCGCAGGAAGCCGTCCAGGCGCGGGCCGAGCCGCACCCCGTCCCGCGCGGTCCAGTGCCGGCGCAGCACCCGGACGCCGACGCACGTGTCGACGCCGGTGACGCCGGGGAAGGCCCCGAGATCGTGGGTGATGAAGCGCGCCAGGTCCTCCTCGTCCCGGTAGACGCCGTAGTGGATCACCGACGAGGAGCCGGCCACCATCGAGACATAGCGCGCCGACGGGTGGCCGCCGAGGGTGTCGAGGAGCTCGGGGATGGCCTGCGGCTGCGCGGTCAGCGACACCAGGGCGTTGAGCGGGTAGCCGAGCAGCGTCGGCTCGATCTCCACCCGCGGCCACAGCGCGCCGCACTCCAGCAGGTGCTGTGAGGTGCGGTAGGCGGTGGAGCGGCTGACGCCCAGCTCGCGGGCGATGTCGGCGGCGGTGATCCGGCCGTTGGCCGCCATCAGCTCCAGTGCGCTGCGCTCGAGGTCCGACAGCTGCTCAGGCGAGGTCAGCCGCTCGCCCGTGACCTGGACGGCGTGCTCGCGCAGCCGCTCGGTCTGCTCGGCGTCGAGCCGGTGCAGCCGCCAGCTCTGGCCCATGGTGTGGGCGCGCAGCACCAGTTGGGACTCGGTGGAGACGATGCCGGGGATGCCGGGCAGCCGGTTGGTCAGCAGGTCGAAGATGTCGGTGCCGAGCAGCGGGTAGACCGTGCAGTAGATGTCGGCCTTGCCCGTGGTCAGCAACAGCGTCTGGACCTCGGCCAGTTCGAGGATGTGGCCCGCCACCTCGGCCGACCGCCCCGGCACGCAGTTGATCCACACCTGGCGCGGGTTCTCCGTGGTGATCAGCGGCCAGTCGAGGCGGCCGACGACGCGCAGCAGCCGCTCGGAGCGCAGCCTGCCGAGGCGGCGCGCGATGGTGCTGGCCGAGCTGTCCAGCACCTCGGCGAGCGCGTTGACCGGGGTGCGGGGCGCGATCTGGAGCGCCGCGACCAGATCGAGGTCGACGTCGTCGAGCAGCCGTTCCTCCGGGCGCTTCGATGACCGCCGGGTGGTGACGGTGGCCGTTGGCATGGCGTCGATCCTAGTCGGCGCGGGAGGGGGCGCGTCCATCGCCGGGAAGTTACGCGGGCGAAACAACCGCGAAGCGCATAGCCATTGACACATTCATTCACAGTGGCGTCTCATGATGGCGCAATACGCCACCTGCTGCGCCAAGCGTGCGCCCGGGTGGTTGACCATCGGACGAGAGAGGTTCCGGGTGTGGAGACCAGGACAGCGGGGGACCGCCCCACCGGCTCGATAGCCGTCACCCTGCGCGTGCTCGGCGTCATCGAGCGGGCGGGCAACAGACTGCCCCATCCCTTCTGGCTCTTCGTGATACTCAGCGGCGTGCTGCTCGTGCTGAGCTGGGCGCTCAACGCCGCCGGCGTGTCCGCCGAGTCGCCGACGGACGGCGCGACCGTCGCCGTCAAGAGCCTGATCTCGGACGCCGGCGTCACGATGATGCTCGACGGGCTGATCGAGAACTACGCGGCCTTCCCGCCGCTCGGCGTCGTCCTCGTCGTGATGCTCGGCGTCTCGGTCGCCGACAAGGCCGGGCTGCTCACCGCCATGCTGCGGGCCGCGCTGGCCCGGGTGCCGGTCAGGGCCGTCACCTTCATGATCGCCTTCACCGGCATGATCGCCCACATCGCCTCCGACGCGGCGTTCGTGGTCATGATCCCGCTGGGCGCCATCGCCTACCGCTCCATCGGGCGCAGCCCGGTGCTCGGCGCCGTGGTCGCGTTCGTCTCGGTCTCCGGCGGCCACGCGGCCAGCCCGCTGGTCACCCCGTCCGACGCCACGCTCGCCGCGCTCACCACGGCGGCGGCCCACACCATCGACCCCGAGTACGCGGTCACCCCGGTCGCCAACTACTTCTTCTCGCTCGCCTCCTCCGTCGTGCTGGCGCTGGTCGTCACGGTGGTAGCCGAGACGCTGCTCAGCCGCCGCGTCGCCCAGATGGCCGCGGACGACACCGAAGGCACCGGCGAGGCGAGCGGCGAGGCGAGCGGCGACCCGACCGGCGACGACGAGCTGCCCGACCTGTCGCTGAGCGCCGACGAGCGCCGCGGGCTGCGCCACGCCGGCTACACGGCGCTGGTGCTGGTCGCCGCCATCGCGGCCGCCGCGCTGCCGACCGGCTCACCGCTGCGCGGCGAGCACGGCGCCGTCATCGACTCGCCGCTGGTGCACAACGTCGCCGTCTTCCTCTCGCTGCTCTTCTTCGCCACCGGCGTCGCCTACGGGCGGGCGGTCGGCGCGGTCCGCGAGGCCAGGGACATCCCCGACCTGATGGCCCAGGGACTGCGCGAACTCGCCCCGATCCTGGTGCTGTTCTTCGCGATCTCGCAGTTCCTCGCCTACTTCAGGTGGACCGGCATCGGCGAGGTCATGGCCATCAGCGGCGCCCGGCTGCTCGACTCCTCCGGCGTGCCGCTCACCCTGATCTTCGTCGGCGTCATCCTCGTGGTCAGCCTGATGAACCTGGTCCTCACCAGCGGATCCGCGATGTGGGCCCTGATCGGCCCGGTGTTCGTACCGATGCTGATGCTGCTCGACGTCGCGCCCGAGACGACCTGGGCGCTGTTCCGGATCGCCGACTCCTGCACCAACGCCATCACGCCGATGAGCCCCTACTTCGTCCTCTGCCTCGGCTTCGTCCGCCGCTACCGGCCGCGCGCCGGCATCGGCACGCTCATGTCCCTGACGCTGCCGGTGTCGATCTCGATGCTCGCCGTGTGGACGGTGCTCTTCCTCGGCTGGTACGCGCTCGGCATCCCCTTCGGCCCGGGCGCGCCGACCCCCTGACCTCCCGTCCGTACCGAACAACCCGCACGCCACGATCCACCGGAGAACCGAAAGACCATGCCCGCACCCGCGCCAGCCCCCGCACCCGACCTGTCACGTCTTGCCGAGTGGTGCCGCGAGCCCGGGCGGCTCGACGACCACCTGACCGACCTGCGGCGCCTCGTCGAGCAGGAGTCCCCGAGCGAGGACAAGGCGCTCCTCGACGCCGCCGCCGACCTGATCACCGAGCTGCTCGACGAGCGGCTCGGCCGGCCCGACCGCCTCGTCCGACACCGCCAGCCCGAGCTCGGCGACGTGCTGGAGGCCGAGTACGCGGGCGACCCGGGCGCCGGCCTGGTGACGGTCGTCGGCCACTACGACACCGTCTGGCCGGCCGGCACGGCGGCCGACTGGCCGTTCACCGTGGTCGACGGGCGGGCCTCGGGCCCCGGCGTGTTCGACATGAAGGCCGGCGTGGTGCAGGGCATCTGGGCGCTGCGGGCGTTGCGGGAGCTGCGCGAGCTCGGACTGCCGTGCCCCACCGTGCGTTTCGTGTTCAACGGCGACGAGGAGACCGGCAGCGTCGTCTCCCGGCCGTACATCGAGAGCGCGACGGACGGGGCCCTGGCCACGCTGGTGCTCGAGCCGGGCGGCGAGTGGGGCATCAAGGTCGGGCGCAAGGGAGTCGGCATCTTCAACCTCACCACCACCGGGGTCGAGGCACACGCCGGCCTCGACCCGACGAAGGGCGCGAGCGCGGTCCACGGCATGGCCGAGGTGATCCAACACCTGGTCGCGGCGGCCGACCTGGACCGGGGCACGACGGTCAACGTCGGCCGGATCAGCGGCGGCACGGCGCGCAACGTGATCGCCGGCCGGGCGGACTGCCTGGTGGACGTGCGGGTCGGCAGCGCGGAGGAGAGCGCGCGGATCGACGGCGTACTGGCCGGCCTCGGCGCGTCCGACCCCCGGGTCACCGTCACCGTGGACGGCGGCTGGAACCGCCCCCCGATGCTGCCGGGCCCGGCCGGCCGCCGGATCTTCGCGCTGGCCGACGAGGTCGCCACGGCCATCCGCGAGCCGCTGGCCGAACTGTTCGTCGGCGGCGGCAGCGACGCCAACTTCGTCGCGGCGCTCGGCCGGCCCGTCCTGTGCGGCATGGGCGCCACGGGCGACGGCGCGCACGCCCGCCACGAACACGTCCTGGTCGCCGACATCCCCGACCGCACGGCCCTGACAGCCGGCACGCTGCTCAGGCTCGCCGCCGGCTCGCTGGCCACCGACCCGCTGGCCGCGACGGCCTGACCGCCGCGTCGCCCTCGCCGGGCGGGCTCGGCCGCGAGCGTCTGGCGGGGACGGGCACCGGTGACGCCGGGTGGGCCGAGCACCGCCTGTGCTCAGCCGCCGGGCTCGGCGCGGAGCGCGGGTGGGTGTGGATCGACCGGTCGAAGGCGAGCACGACACCTCCCGCCGCGGAGCGCCAGTTGGTGGCGGACATGAGGTACCTTCCGGCCCTGCCGGCCGCCGCCAGTCCGGCGCGCGGCACCGGGTGGGCTCGGTGGCGAGCGCGGTCGGAGGAGCGCTGGCCTCCCGGCGCGGAGCGCCGGTTCGCGGCCGGCGTGAGGCGCCCTTCGGCCCTGCCGGCCGCCGGGCTCGCGGGCCGTCGCCGCTCCGACGCGCGGCACCGGGTGGGCTCGGTCGCGAGCGCGGTCGGAGGGGTGTCGGCCTACTGGCGCGGTGCGTCGGTTGGCGATGGGGCCTGAGGTACCTGCCGGCCCTGCCGGCCACCGGCTCGCGGGTCCGGCGCGCGGCGCGCGCGTCGTGGCTCGTTCGCCGGCCCGGCGGGTCGCGGATGCGGCCTCCGCCCGGCCGGGTGCCGGACCTTCGAGGCGCTCAGACCGCCAGGTCGGCCCGTCACGGCCCCGTCGCCACGCTCTCCGAGGCGAACGGTCGGCCGTCCGCGCCGTAGGCGGTGACGGAGACCGACCGGCTCGCCGTCAGGTCCGTCGCGTCGAGGAAGAAGACTCCCCAGCCGGGATCGCCCGGCAGGGCGAGCAGCGTGGCGGGGTACTCCCGTCCGTCCAGCCCGACGGTGATCCGGCTCGGCGGGTCCGTGGACCGCCAGACGCCGTGGTACAGGACGCGTCCGAAGACGGTCCAGTGCGCGACCTCGAGGGGTGACGTCGAGGCCGCCGGCGACTCGGCCCCGGTGGTCCCCATCGGGTCGCCCGAGACGCTGAGCCGGTAGTCCTCGTCCGGCGACAGCCGCACCGTGACGTCCGGCGCCACCGTCACCTCCTCGCCCGGCTCTGCCACCCGGACGTGTTCGGGCGACGGGGCCGGCGCCACCGGAGGCGCGGGGGCCGGCGGGGGCGCCGCGCCGTCCGGCAGGGCCAGCAGCGTGGCGGCCAGGCAGGCGCCGGCCGTGGCCACGGCGGTCGCGGCCGTCGCCAGCCGGCGGCGCCGCCTCGCGCGGCGACCGCGGTCGAGCAGCTCGGCCACCGGCGCCGGCCCCGGCACCAGCGCGTCGGCGGCGGCCCGCAGCCGTTCGCCGATCAGCTCGGCGTCCTCACACCCGTCGCCGCGCGGCATCGGCGACCACCTCCGTTTCCCGTCCTTCGGCGAGCACCGGCCGCAGCGAGCGCACCGCCCCGTCCTCCCGCAGCTTGGCCAGGCCCCGGGAAGCCTGACTGCGCACCGTGCCGACCCGGGTGCCGAGCAGCCGCGCCGTCTCCGTCTCCGAGCGGTCCTCGACGTAGCGCAGCACCACGGCCGCCCGCTGGCGCGCCGGCAGCCGCCGCAGCGCGCGCACCAGGGCGTCCCGGTCCGCTACCCCCTCGGTGGGGTCGGCGCCACGACCCGCCGCCCCCGCCTCCTCGTGGAGGAACGGCAGCGGCCACTCGCGCAGCCTGGCCCGCCGCGCCCGGTCGCGGTGCGCGTTGATCAGCATCCGCCACGCGTAGGCGTCGGGGTCGGCGGCCTCCCCGATCCGGTGCCACTTCACGTACGCCTTGACGAGGACGGCCTGCACCAGGTCCTCGGCGTCGTGGTGGTCGCCGGTCAGCAGGTAGGCCGTCCGCAGCAGCCGCGGCCAGCGGCTGACGGCGAACGCGGTGAAGTCGGCCTCGGCGCACGCGTCGGTCATCGCGCCGGCCTCACGGCCACGGCGTGACCTCGATCTCGTCGAACGGCTCGTGGTCCTGGTCGTACGCGACCACGGTGAACGACTCGGGCAGGTCGCCGCCGAAGGTGTCCGCCGAGGCGTAGTAGGCGCCCCAGCCCGGATCGCCCTCCAGCGTCACCGGCTGGGCGACGTAGCCCCAACCCTCCACCCCCTCCGGCACGATGACGATCTCGGACGGCCGCTCGTCGAGCCGCCAGGCGCCGTGCACGAGAATCGTCTCGCCGTCCACGCGCTGCGTCCCGACGCTGATGCTGTCGGGCCGGATGCCGGCGCCCACCTGCTGCCTGGCCTGCTCAAGGCTCTCGGTGAAGTAGTCCGGGTGGGAGACCACGTAGTTCTGCCGCCCCTCGGGCAGCAGGGCCATCAGGTGCTGGTCGTCGATCTCGACGGCCTCGTACGGCGCCACCTCCAGCACTCCGTTGCCGCCCGCCGAGGCGGTGCCGGGCACGGCGAGCACGGCGGCCGAGGCGATCGCGGCGGCGGCGAGCAGCGCCCGGCGCGGGACGGACGAGCGGATCGAGCCGGTCATGGGGGTCTCCTTCGTGGTGCGGCTGTCACGGAAACAGCTGTCACGAGAACAGACGGCCGCGGGATCCGGAATCGATGCACGCGCCCGTAGCATCCATGCATGGGTCTGGGGAGTGCGGGTGGCGGCGGGCAGTGGTTCCCGCCCGAGTGGCCGGAGCGGATCCGGGCGTTGGCGCGGGGCGAGCTGACGCCCGTCGTGCCGCGGGTGGCGGCGACCGTGCTGCTGTTGCGAGACGGAGCGGACGGCGGGGACGGCGGGGACGGCGCGGCCGGGCTCGAGGTGTTCCTGCTGCGCCGGCGTCTTTCGATGGCGTTCGCCGGCGGCGCCTACGCCTTCCCCGGCGGCGCCATGGACCCGGGCGACGAGTCCGTGCGGTACACGGCGGTCCGCGAGCTGTTCGAGGAGACGGGCGTGCTGCTCGCCGCGCCGGCCGCCGAGCCCGGCCGGCTCGTCGGTGAGGTGGTCCCCGAGGCGGTCACCGAGGCGCCGCCGCCGTTCGGTGAGCTGCTGGCACGGCGCGGCCTGGTGGCGCGCGGCGACCTGCTGGGGGCGTGGGCGCGCTGGATCACGCCGGAGTTCGAGGCGCGCCGCTACGACACCTGGTTCTTCGTCGCCGCGCTCCCGCCCGGCCAGCGGGCCCGCAACGCCTCGACCGAGGCGGACCACACCGGCTGGCTGTCGCCCGCCCTCGCCATAGCCCGTTACGAGCGGCGCGAGCTGCTGATGATGCCGCCCACCGTGGCCACCCTGCGGCGGCTGCTGCCGCACCGGACGGTCGACGCCGCGCTCGCCGCGGCCGCCGCCGGCGGCGAGCCGGAGCCGGTGCTGGCGCGCGCCAGCCTGGTCGGGGACGAGGTGGTGTTGAGCTGGCCCGGGTATGAGGAGTTCGAGAAGCGGCTGCCCAGGGAACCGGAAGCGGGCGGCGAGGAGAGTGGGGAGCGCACGACATGACCGACGCGTCCGCACTGCCGGGCCGGCCGGCCGACGCGGTGCTCGACGGGCCGACCACCGAGCGGTCCGTCTGCCTGCTGGCGCCCAACCCGTCGCCCATGACGCTGGACGGCACCAACACCTGGATCCTGGCCGAGCCGGGCTCCGCCGAGGCCGTGGTGGTCGACCCCGGCCCGGCGGACGAGGCGCACCTGCGGCGCGTCGCCGACACGGTGGCCGCGGCCGGCCGGCGCGTGGCGATGACGCTGCTGACGCACGGCCACGCGGACCACACCGGGGGCGCGCCCCGGTTCGCCCAGCTGACCGGCAGCCCGGTGCGGGCGCTCGACCCGCGGCTGCGGCTCGGCGACGAGGGGCTCGCGGGCGGCGACGTGATCCGGGTGGCCGGCCTGGAGATCGAGGTGGTCGGCACCCCGGGGCACACCGCCGACTCGCTCTCGTTCCACATCCCGGCCGACGGGGCGCTGCTCACCGGCGACACGGTGCTCGGCCGCGGCACCACGATCATCGCCCACCCGGACGGCAGGCTCGGCGAGTACCTGGACTCGCTGCGCCGACTGCGCGAGTTCAGCGAGCGCGAGGGGCTCGGGACCGTGCTGCCGGGGCACGGCCCGGTGCTGCGCGACCCGGTCGGGGTGATCGACTACTACCTGGTGCACCGCGCCAAGCGGCTCGCCGAGGTGGAGACGGCCTACGAGGCCGGCCACCACACCGCGGCCGAGATCGTGGCGCACGTCTACGCGGACGTGGACCGCTCGGTGTGGCCGGCGGCCGAGCTGTCCGTGCTCGCGCAGCTGGAGTACCTGCGCGAGCACGGCCTCGTCGTCTGACCCCGAGGCGGTCTGAACCCGAGGGGGCGGTCTAACGCGAGCGGCGCGCCAGCCGCTCGATGTCCAGCAGGATCACGGCGCGCGCCTCGAGACGCAGCCAGCCGCGGGCCGCGAAGTCGGCCAGCGCCTTGTTCACCGTCTCGCGGGAGGCGCCCACCAGCTGGGCCAGCTCCTCCTGGGTGAGGTCGTGCACCACGTGGATGCCCTCCTCCGACTGCACGCCGAAGCGGCGCGACAGGTCGAGGAGCGCGCGCGCCACCCGGCCTGGCACGTCGGAGAAGACCAGGTCGGACATCTGGTCGTTGGTCCTGCGCAGCCGGCGGGCCACGGCCCGCAGCAGCGCGGCCGCGACCTCGGGGCGGGCGCTCAGCCAGGGCTGGAGGTCGCTGTGGCCGAGGCCGAGCAGCCGGACCTCGGTGACGGCGGTGGCGGTGGCGGTGCGCGGGCCCGGGTCGAAGAGGGAGAGCTCGCCGATCAGCTCACCGGGGCCCAGCACGGCCAGCATGTTCTCCCGGCCGTCGGGTGAGGTGCGGTGCAGCTTGACCTTGCCGTCGGTGACCACGTAGAGGCGGTCACCCGGGTCCCCCTCGTGGAAGAGGGTGTCGCCGCGGGCGAGCGTCACCTCGGTCATGGAAGCGCGCAGCTCAGCGGCCTGCTCGTCATCGAGCGCCGCGAAGAGCGGGGCGCGCCGCAGAACGTCGTCCACGAGTGCCTCTCCTTATCGGCCGGGGTGCGCCGGGCGGTGGGGCGCGGTCACGCCCCTCATCATGCCGGACGCTCCGGCAGTGCTATCAGTCACAAGTCTGACCTACCGGAACCCTCGCTCCTACGCCAGGGGCCCGTTCGGGCCGTGATTCCGTGGAGGCCCGGGCGAATGTCGGTGCCGCCGTTTACGCTGGCCGGGTGGCCAACGGCCGGGAGATCGCCCGGTGGTGGCGGAGGGACGAGGCCGTGGGGGACCACGGCGAGGAACCATGAGGAGGAGCCGGGCGGGTGAACGCGAGCCAGGATTCCGCTGTTGGCGAACGCACTGCTCCGCGCGGGCGAGCCGGTGCCGCCCGTTCGGTGGGTGCCGGGCGGCCGGAGAGCCGGGTCGCCATGGTGCGCAGGGCCAGAAAGATCAACCGGGTGCTGGCGGACGTCTTCTCGTACGCCCATCCAGAGCTGGACTTCGAGAACCCCTACCAGCTGCTGGTCGCCACCGTCCTCTCGGCCCAGACCACCGACCTGCGGGTCAACCAGACGACGCCCCGGCTCTTCGCCGCCTACCCGACCCCCGAGGACCTGGCGGCGGCCGATCCGGCGGCGGTCGAGGAGATCATCAGGCCCACCGGCTTCTTCCGCGCCAAGACCAAGTCGCTGATCGGGCTCTCGGCCGCCCTGCGGGACGAGTTCGGCGGCGAGGTGCCGGGGCGCCTCGATGACCTGGTGCGGCTGCCAGGCGTCGGCCGCAAGACGGCCCACGTCGTCCTGGGGAACGCGTTCGGCAAGCCCGGCATCACCGTCGACACCCACTTCCAGCGGCTGGTCCGCCGCTGGCGGTGGACGGAGGAGTCGGAGCCGGAGAAGATCGAGGCCGCGGTCGCCGAGATCTTCCCCAAGAAGGAGTGGACGATGCTGTCGCACCGGGTGATATTCCACGGGCGCCGCATCTGCCACAGCCGTAAGCCCGCCTGCGGCGCCTGCCCCGTCGCGCATCTGTGCCCCTCGTACGGCGAGGGCGAGACGGACCCGGAGAAGGCGAGGAAGCTCCTCAAGTACGAGCTGGGCGGCCAGCCAGGACAGCGGCTCAAGCCCCCGGCCGACTACCCGGGCAAGCCGGCCCCGGCCGCGGGTCCCTGAGCCGCGGGGCTCCCACCGGCCGGGGCCCCGCCCGGCCCGCCACCGCAGGACCGACCCGGAGGAAGCCCATGACCAGTGCGCACCACGTCGACATCCACCGGGTCGGTCCCGACGCGCTGCCCGAGTGGCTGCGGCCCCTGGCGCGCGCCGCCCACACCATCACCCCCCGGCAGCTCAGCCGCTTCCTCCCGCCACCCGAGGGCGGCCGGCAGTCGGCGGTGCTCGTGCTGTTCGGCGAGGGGCCGAGCGGCCCCGAGCTGCTGCTGCTCCAGCGGGCCACCAGCCTGCGGGCGCACGCCGGCCAGTCCTCGTTCCCCGGCGGCGCGCTCGACCCGGGCGACGGCGACCCGGAGGGCGAGGGCCCGCTGCGCGCCGCGCTGCGCGAGGCAGCCGAGGAGACCGGCCTCGACCCGGCCGGGGTGCGGGTCTTCGCCATCCTGCCCCGGCTCTACATCCCGGTCAGCGGCTTCGTCGTCTCGCCGGTGCTCGGCTGGTGGCACGAGCCGACCCCGGTGGCGCCCGTGGACCCGGCCGAGACGGCCCGCGTCTTCACCGTGCCGCTCGCCGAGCTCGCCGCCGCCGCCAGCCGCGGCACCGCCCTGCACCCCAGCGGCTACCGCGGCCCGTGCTTCCTCGTCGCCGACACCCTGGTCTGGGGCTTCACCGCCGGCCTCATCGACCGGATCCTGTACTACGCGGGCTGGGAGGAGCCGTGGGACCACCGGCGGGAGATCCCACTCGACCACGGCGCGTGAGACGGTATCCGTCATGAACGTCCTCGACGTGCTGCTGGTGTTGGCCGGGATCTGGTTCGCCGTCATCGGTTACCGGCAGGGATTCGTGATCGGAGTCCTCTCCGTCACGGGCTTCGTCGGCGGTGGCTTAGCCGCCGTCTACGCGCTGCCCCTGGTGTGGCGCGAGATGAACGACGGCGACCAGCCGGCCGACGCGGCCGTGATCGCGGCGGTCGTCATCGTGCTCCTCGCCGCCTCCATCGGCCAGGCCCTCACCACCCACTGGGGCAACCGGCTGCGCGACCGCATCACGTGGAGCCCGGCCCGCGCGCTCGACGCCACCGGCGGCGCCCTGGTCAACGTCCTGGCCATGCTGCTCGTCGCCTGGCTGATAGGTTCCGCGCTCGCCATGACCACGCTGCCCACGGTGGGCCGTGAGGTGCGCGACTCCCGGGTGCTCGGCGCCCTCTCCGGCGCCCTGCCCGAGCGGGCCGACGGCTGGTTCACGGACTTCGGCTCCGTCCTCGCCCAACAGGGCTTCCCCCAGGTCTTCGCGCCCTTCGACGACGAGGTCATCACGGCCGTCCCGCCACCCGACCCGGCGCTGGCCACCAGCCCCGTCGTCGAGCAGGCGAAACGGTCCATCGTCAAGGTTGAGGGCACCGCCACCGGTTGCGGCAAGGTCCTGGAGGGCACCGGCTTCGTCTTCGCGGCGGAGCGCGTGATGACCAACGCGCACGTCGTCGGCGGCGTCACCGAGCCCACCGTGCAGATCGGCGGCGAGGGCGAACTGTTCGACGCCGAGGTCGTGCTCTACGACTGGCAGCGCGACATCGCCGTGCTCGACGTGCCGGGGCTCGACGCGCCGCCGCTCCAGTTCGCCCAGGACGACGCCGTCACCGGCGACGACGCCATCATCGCCGGCTTCCCCGAGAGCGGCCCGTTCGACGTGCGCCCGGCCCGCGTCCGCGAGCGCTTCGACGCCAACGGCCCCGACATCTACCGCCGCGGCACCGTCGACCGCGACATCTACTCCCTCTTCTCCACCGTCCGCCCCGGCAACTCGGGCGGCCCGCTGCTCACCCCGGACGGCCGCGTGTTCGGCGTGATCTTCGCCAAGTCACTGGACGACGCCGACACCGGATACGCCCTCACCAACGACGAGTTGGCCGAGCTGATCGCCCTGGGCCGCGCCACCGAGGGGCGGGTCGACACCCAGGGCTGCGCGCTGTAGGCCCGAGGAAGAGGGGCGGACGCCGGATCAGCTCCTGGGGTGCCGCAACCGGACCCCTACCCACCGGGCGCGCCGGCGCAGGATGTCCGGGAAACCGATCCGCGGATCCGGCAGCGAGCCGCCCCGGGTCCGCCGCGCGGCGCTGAGCCGCGCCCGCGTTGCGGCGCCAGCGCCGCGTCGATCACGTGCCACGTCACGGTAGTCGTGCCAGCCCATACCCGCTCCCTGCCCGCTTCCAAGGTCAGTAACCTCCCGGATGCGAAGTCGGTCGGCGTATGCGGCCGGCCTGTGCCGACGGCCTGTGCGGCCGGCACGTGCGGCCGGCACATGCGGAACGGCTGGCGCGGCCGACCGGCCACAGCGGAGCGTCAACGGCGGTCCGGCTCCGGGTCGCGCAGCCAGTCGATCAGCTCGGCGCTGAACGCCACCGCGTCCTCCTCGTGCGGGTAGTGCCCGAGCCCGTCGAAGAGCCGCCAGCGGTAGGGCGCCTCCACGTACTCGCCGGAGCCCGCCACGCTCCTGGTGCGCATCACCGGGTCGAGCGAGCCGTGCAGGTGCAGCGTCGGCACCAGCACCGGCCGCTTCATCCGCCGGTTGAACTGGATGCCGTCCGGGCGGGCGATCGACCGCACCATCCAGCGGTAGGGCTCTATGGCGCAGTGCGCCGTCGACGGGATCGCCATCGCCTGCCGGTAGACCTCCACGGCCTCCGGCTCCGGCTGGCGCGGCCCCGACCACTCGCGCAGCAGCCTGCCCACCGCCTCCGCGTCGTCCGCCACCAGCTGCCGCTCCGGCAGCCAGGGCCGTTGGAAGCCCCAGACGTAGGAACTCGCCGCCGTCTGCCGCGGATCCCTCAGCAGCGCGGAACGCCAGCTGCGCGGATGCGGCATCGAGGACACCACCAGGCGGCGCACCAGCTTGGGCCGCATCACCGCCGCCGTCCACGCCAGGTAGCCGCCGAGGTCGTGCCCGACGAGCGCCGCGTCCGGCTCGCCGAGCGAGCGGATCACCCCGGTGACGTCCAGCGCCAGGTTGGCCGGGTCGTAGCCGCGCGGCGTCCGGTCGCTGCCGCCCACCCCGCGCAGGTCCATCGCCACCGCCCGGTAGCCGGCGTCGGCCAGCGCCGTGAGCTGGTGCCGCCAGGCCCACCAGAACTGCGGGAAGCCGTGCACCAGCAGCACCAGCGGGCCGTCGCCGAGCTCGGCGATGTGGAAGCGGGCGCCGTTGGCGGCGACATGACGGTGCGTCCACGGCCCGTCCCGTAGGACGACCGCGGACCACATCCCCGACTGGTCAGGAGCGGTCATGTGGACGAGCCTGCCTCGTCGGCGGGGACGCCACGCGGCCGGGGCCTGACGCTCGACAGTACGGAAGCCGACGCCTTGGCGGAGCGGATCGAACGCTCGGGCGGCGCGATCCGGCCGAACCTGCTCTTGGCGAGCAGGAAGAGCAGCAGCGCGAGCAGCACGTAGAAGCCGCCCACGATGGTGCAGGAGAGGGCGAGCGAGATCCCCCACCAGTTGTGGATCCAGAAGGCCAGCGCGAAGCTGAACAGCGGCACCGCGAAGACCGTCAGCACGGCTCCCACCATGCCGGCCACGCTGCCGAGCAGCGCCCGCCTGACGTCCTGCCGCAACTCGGCCTTGGCCAGCGCGATCTCGTCGTGCACCAGGCCGGACAGCTCGGCGGTGGCCGAAGCGACCAGCTCTCCCAGGCTGCGGCCCTCGTCGGCTGCGGTCATCGCGTTCTCTCCCTCTCTTCTCTCCAGGACGCGTCGCGCCCGGAGGTGGTTGCTGCCGGTGCACGACGGTAGTGGGATGTTCGCCCGGGGGAGCGATGCCGCAAATGGTATAGGGGCGCCCGGCGGACACCGGACGCCCCTCAACCCCTCGAACGGGTAACGCCGTCGTAACGAGAACGCTCAGTCCTCGCTGGCCGCGGACGGCAGCTTGGCCTGGATCAGGTCCATCACCGTGGAGTCGGTCAGCGTGGTCACGTCACCCAGCTCGCGGTTCTCCGCCACGTCCCGCAGCAGCCGGCGCATGATCTTGCCCGAACGGGTCTTGGGCAGCTCGTCGACCGGCAGGATCTTCTTCGGCTTGGCGATCGGCCCCAGCTCCTTGGCGACGTGCGCCCGCAGCTCGTCCACCAGGCCCGGGGCCTCCTCGGCGCCGCCGCGCAGGATCACGAACGCGACGATGGCCTGGGTGGTCTGCGGGTCGGTGGCGCCCACCACGGCCGCCTCCGCGATCCTCGGGTGCGAGACGAGCGCCGACTCCACCTCGGTGGTCGAGATGTTGTGGCCCGACACCAGCATCACGTCGTCCACCCGGCCCAGCAGCCAGATGTCGCCGTCCGCGTCCTTCTTGGCGCCGTCGCCCGCGAAGTACCTGCCGGGGAAGCGGGACCAGTAGGTGTCGAGGTAGCGCTGGTCGTCGCCCCAGATGGTGCGCAGCATGGACGGCCAGGGCTCGGTCAGCGTCAGGTAGCCGCCCGAGCCGTTGGCCACCTCGTTGCCGTCGTCGTCGACCACGGTGGCGCTGATGCCGGGCAGCGGCACCTGCGCGGAGCCCGGCTTGGCGTGGGTGACGCCGGGCAGCGGGCTGATCATGATGCCGCCGGTCTCCGTCTGCCACCAGGTGTCGACGACCGGGACGCGGTCGCCGCCGATGTGCTTGCGGTACCAGATCCACGCCTCGGGGTTGATCGGCTCGCCGACCGAGCCGAGCAGGCGCAGGCTGCTGAGGTCGAAGCCGGAGGGGACGTCGTCGCCCCACTTCATGCAGGTGCGGATCGCGGTCGGCGCGGTGTAGAGGAGGGTCACGCCGTACTTCTGGACGATCTCCCACCAGCGGCCGTTGTGCGGGGTGTTGGGGGTGCCCTCGTAGACCACCTCGGTGGCGCCGTTGGCCAGCGGGCCGTACACGATGTAGGAGTGGCCGGTGACCCAGCCGACGTCGGCGGTGCACCAGTAGACGTCGGACTCGGGCTTCAGGTCGAAGACGGCGTGGTGGGTGTAGGCCACCTGGGTAAGGTAGCCACCCGAGGTGTGCAGGATGCCCTTCGGCTTCCCGGTGGTGCCCGAGGTGTAGAGGATGAACAGCGGGTGCTCGGCGTCGAACGCCTGCGGGGTGTGCTCCTCCGGCTGACGGTCCACCACCTCGTGCCACCACACGTCCCGGCCCTCGCGCCACGCCACGTCCTGGCCGGTGCGGCGCACCACCAGCACGCTGCGCACCGCCTCCGTGCCGGGGCGGGTCAGCGCCTCGTCCACCGCGGGCTTCAGCGCCGAGGGCGCGCCGCGCCGCCAGCCGCCGTCCGAGGTGATGACGATCCGGGCGTCGGCGTCCACGATCCGGGTGGCCAGCGCGTCGGCGGAGAACCCGCCGAACACCAGCGAGTGCGGGGCGCCGATCCGGGCGCAGGCCAGCATCGCGATGATCGCCTCGGGGATCATCGGCAGGTAGATGGCGACCCGGTCGCCGGCCTCGACGCCCAGCTCGGTGAGCGCGTGCGCGGCCTTGGAGACCTCGCGCTGGAGCTCGGCGTAGGTGATGGCGCGTGAGTCGCCCGGCTCGCCCTCGAAGTGGATGGCGACCCGGTCCCCGTGGCCGGCCTCGACGTGCCGGTCGACGCAGTTGTACGCCACGTTGAGCCGGCCGTCGGCGAACCACTTGGCGAAGGGCGGGTTGGACCAGTCAAGCGTCTGGGTGGGCTCCTGCTCCCAGCTGAGCCGGCGCGCCTGCTCGGCCCAGAACGCCGGCCGGTCGGCGTCGGCCGCCTCGTAGGCGGCGGCGGTGACGTTGGCGCCGGCGGCCAACTCGGCGGGGGGAGCGAACCGCCGCTCCTCCGTCATGAGATTGGCCAGGCTCTCTTTACTCACGACATCTCCCTCGGCGTGCTGGTGTGTCCCAGGGCACACCTCATCAGTCCGGATGGGCTTTGACAAGGGCAACCGGACGAGTGGTGTAGACCTGTCGCGGGGGAACGCGACGAACGGCACCGAGGCGCGGTGAGCGGCCCGCGGGCGCGCGACGAACGGCACCCGCGGGCCGCGCCGGGTCAGCCGGGCAGCGGCTCCGCGCACGCGTCGGGTCGGCGTTCGTCGGGCCGCACCGCCGCGAACACCGGAGCCGGGCCCGCGGCCACGCCGCGGTTCAACACGTACGCCTGGGCCTCGCCGACGTGGAAGTACATGCCGCGCAGATCGAGCTCGCCCTCCGCCATCCGCCGCGCCACGCACGGGTGCAGGGCGAGGTGGTCGAGCTGCTGCAGCACGTTGGTCAGGCACAGGGCCTCCAGCGCGTCGGCGGGTGGCCGCGCGTCGAGCCGGGCGGCCGTGCCGTTGGCCTGGGCGAGCCGGGCGAGGCTGGGCCGGCCGTGCCGCAGCCAGCGGTCGAGGGAGCTGGCCGCGGCTGGATCCGCCGCCTCCGACTCGATCAGACCGTCCGGGCTGAGCGACTCGAGGGCGTGCATCGCCCCGCAGCCCGAGTGCCCGCACACCGTGATGGAGCGCACCCGCAGCATGTCGACGGCGTACTCGATGGCCGCCGCCACCGAGTGGTCGGCCGACTCGGCGCCGGGCGGCGGCACCAGGTTGCCCACGTTGCGCACGGTGAACAGATCGCCCGGGCCGCTCGACGTGATCATGCTGGTGACCAGGCGGGAGTCGGCGCAGGTGATGAACAGCTCGCCGGGCCGCTGCCCCTCGTCCGCGAGCCTGGCCAGCTCGTGGCGCACCAGCGGCGCCGTGGTGCGCTGGAAGTTCCGCACGCCGACGAGCAGTTGGTCGGGGTGGTGGTCGCCGACGCGCAGCGGCCCCGGGCTGCCGGCGACCGGCGGCGGCGCCGCCGTGCACTGGTGGTTGCGCCAGGGGAGCCAGGGCCGGCACTGGTGGGGCGTGGACAGGTCGTCCAGGAGCCGCCGCCCCGACCGGCCGGTGATCTCCACAGGACCGCCCTGCGCGGCGTGTGCCGTCCGCCAGTCGTGCAGCGCCTCGTAGGCCGCGTGGTCCATGAACGTGCCGTCCAACTCGACGGTGGCGGGCTCGTGTTCGGGGACCAGCGCCAGCGCCCGGCTCAGCCGCGGCACCGCGAGGAACGTCAACTGCCCGTGCACCCTGATGTGGTGCGAGCCGTCGGCCAGCCGCTCGTGGCCGATCCTGGTGTGGGTCAGCCGGTGCAGCGCCACCGCGACGGCCACCGCGATGCCGATGCCCACGCCCTCCAGCACGCCGAGGAAGGTGACCCCGGTCGCCGTGACCGCGTACACCAGCACCTCGCGGTGCCGGGTGACGCTGCGGATGTGCGTGATCTTGACCATCTGCGCGCCGACCACCGCGACCAGGGCGGCGAGCGCGGCCAGCGGGATCTGCTCCAGCAGCCCGACGAGCAGCCCGGTGGCCAGCAGCACCCAGCAGCCGTGCAGGATCGCGGACCAGCGGCTGACGGCGCCGGCCGCCACGTTGGCCGCGCTGCGCACCGCGACGCCGCTGATCGGCAGCCCGCCGAGCAGCCCGGAGACCACGTTGCCCGTGCCCTGGCCGCGCAGCTCCCGGTCCAGGTCGGCCCGGCGCACCGGCGGCCCGCCGGCGCGCTGCCTGGCCGTCGCCAGCTTGTCCACGGCCACCGCGGACAGCAGCGACTCGACGCTCGCCACCAGGGTGATGGTGAGCACGGCCGCCGCGAGGCCAAGCACCGGGCCCTCCGGCATGCCGGAGAGCGAGTGGCTGCTCCAGCTCGGCAGGTCGGCGCGGGGCAGCCGCAGGTCAAGCGCCCAGGCGAGCAGGGTGGCCAGGGTCATGGCGGCGAGCGCGGCCGGCACCGCGCCGCGCACCGCCCCGCCGGTCCGGCCCGGCAGCCGGGGCCAGCCGAGCAGCACCGCCACCGTGAGGCCGCCGACGACAGCGGCCGTGAGGTGGGGGTCGGTCAACTGGCCCGGCAGGTCGCGCAGGTTGTCCAGCGCGGAGGTCTCCGGGCTGCCGCCGAGGACGACATGGAGCTGGGCGAGGGCCATGGTGATGCCGATGCCGGCGAGCATGCCGTGCACGATGGCGGGGCTGACCATCAGGGCGGCGCGGGCCACCCGCAGTGCGGAGAGCGCCAGTTGGGTGAGGCCGGCGAGCACGGTGATGGCGCAGGTGGCGCGCCAGCCGTACTCCTGGATGAGCTCGGCGGTGACCACGGTGAGGCCGGCGGTCGGGCCGCTGACCTGGAGCGGGGCGCCGCCGAGGGCGCCGGCGACGAGGCCGCCGACGGCGGCGGCGAGGAGGCCCGCCTGGAGCGGGGCCCCGGTGGCGAGGGCGATGCCGAGCGAGAGCGGCAGCGCGATCAGGAACACGGAGATCGACGCGGATACGTCGGGTCGGCGAGGGGCGCAGGCGGACATGTTCCGTCTCCGTCCAGGAGGTGCTGGCGAGGGTGGTCGACGTGGGCTTCGAAGGATTTCGGAAGAGAACCGACCGTGAAGGTATGGCCAGGCTCAAGCGTCAGTAAATGAAGAGTAATGGCGCGTAAAGGCGTCGACTACTCGGGGAAAGCCTCCACACGGAAATTACTCCTTACGAGCTAAATAATCATTCAATCCGCTTGTCGTATTAACATCTCACTTCCACATCTCTTATGAAGTTGGGACTGGCGTACCGATGAGGTGTGGGAGGACCCATGGTGGTCTTGCGTGGAATGCGAGCGGTTCGGTGGTCGGCGGCCGCCGCGCTGCTGCTCGGGGTGGCCGGCTGCGGCACCTTCGGCGACGAGCCGGACGGCGGCGGGGATCAGGAGCCGAAGAAGCGGGGCGAGGCCTCGCCCGACCATCCGGGGCCCCCGTCCCGCGAGTCCCTCGAGCAGGCCGGGAAGCTGATCGGTGACGGCTCGACCGCCGACACCGGGCGGCAGCCCAACCAGCCGAAGGCCATCCGCCTCCGACCCGGCGAGGAGCCACCGCAGTTCGTCGTCTTCTCCTGGGACGGCGCGGGCGAGGACGGCAACCGGCTGTTCTCCCACTTCCGCGAGGTGGCCGAGGAAAACGACGCGAGCATGACCTATTTCCTCTCCGGGCTCTATCTGCTGCCCGAGAGCGAGCGGCAGCGTTACCGGCCGCCCGGGCACGCGCCCGGCGCCTCCGACATCGGTTACCTCAGCGACGAGAACATCCGGGCCACCATCGAACAACTACGCGCCGCCTGGCTGGACGGCAGCGAGATCGGCACCCATTTCAACGGCCACTTCTGCGGCCCCGGCGGCGTGGGCGACTGGTCGGTCGAGCAGTGGGTGAGCGAGATCACACAGGCGAAGTGGATGGTCGAGAACTGGCGCACCACCACCGGGTTCCACGACCTGGAACCGCTGCCCTTCGACTACGAGAAGGAGTTGGTCGGCGGCCGCGCGCCCTGCCTGGAAGGCCAGCGGAACCTGCTGAAGGCCGCCGCCGAGACGGGACTGCGCTACGACTCAAGCGGCAGCGGCCGGCAGGTCTGGCCGGAGAAGAGCCCCGAGGGCGTCTGGGACATCCCGCTCCAGGAGGTCCCGATGCCCGGGCGCGAGTTCGAGACGCTCTCGATGGACTACAACTACATGTACAACCAGTCGGGCGAGGGCAGCGGCGACCCGGCCATGCACCCGGTGTGGGAGGAGCAGATGCGCGGCGGGCTGCTCGCCGCGTTCGACCGCGCCTACCACGGCAACCGGGCGCCGCTCATCATCGGCAACCACTTCGAGGACTGGAACGACGGCATCTACATGCGCGCCGTCGAGGACGTCATCAAGGAGGTGTGCCCGAAGGAGGGCGTGCGGTGCGTCTCCTTCCGGCAACTCGTCGACTGGCTCGACGCCCAGGACCCGGCCGTGCTCGAACTGCTGCGGACCCTGGACGTCGGAGTCAGCCCACCCGGCGGCTGGCAGGCGTTCCTCGGCGGGATCAGGCCCGCCGCCTTCGGGTTCAGCGCCCCGCCCGGGCGGGCTCAGGCCAGCTGAGGGCTGGGCAGCCGCGCCTCGCTGAGCGTGAAGCCGGGGTCGACCTGCGCGGCCAGGTCGGCCCCGGTCCGCTCGTTCCCCCAACTCGCCGCGTTCTTCAGGTGGAAGTGCACCATCTGCTGCGTGTAACGCTCCCAGTCGCGGCGGGCGTAGGCCGCGTCGGCCGCGTCGATGAGCACGTCCAGAGCCCGGGCGTTCTCCGGCTCGAGATCGCCGAACGGCCGCCCGCTGCCGCGCTCCAGCGCCCGCACCCAGTCCGACTGGCCGAAGGCGACCAGCAGGTCGTCCCCCACCTCGGCGCGCAGGAAGTCCAGGTCCTCCTGGCCCTGCACCTTGTTGCCCACCACGCGCAGCGCGACCCCGAAGTCCCGCGCGTAGTCCCGGTACTGGCGGTAGACCGAGACGCCCTTGCGGGTCGGCTCGGCCACCAGGAAGGTCATGTCGAAGCGCGTGAACATGCCGGAGGCGAACGAGTCGCTGCCGGCCGTCATGTCGACCACCATGAACTCGCCGCGCCCGTCCACCAGGTGGTTGAGCACCAGCTCGACGGCGCCGGTCTTGGAGTGGTAGCAGGCGACGCCCAGGTCGTCCTCCGTGAAGGGCCCGGTGACCAGCAGCCGCGCGACGCCGTCGTCCAACGGGACGGCGCGGGCGCAGGCGTCGAAGATCGGGTTGTCCTCGCCGAGCCGCAGCAGCCGCGAACCCTCGCCCGGCGGCGTGGTCTTGATCATCGTCTCGGCCGAGAGGATCCGCGGGTTGGCGCCGCGCAGGTAGTCCTTGATCAGGCCGAGCCGCTCGCCCATGGGGGGCACCGCGGCGGCCTGCTCCTCCGTCAGCCCGAGCGCCACGCCGAGGTGTTGGTTGATGTCGGCGTCCACCGCGGTCACCGGGGCCCGGCGGGCCGCGAGGCGCCGGATGAACAGCGAGGACAGCGTCGTCTTCCCGCTGCCACCCTTGCCTACGAAAGCGATCTTCATGTTCATTAGCGTAGCCCGGGGCGGGCCGGCCCAAGGCCGTTCGAGGGACGGGGCCACTCGAACGTGTGGGTCGTGCCGGGAGGTTCACCGCGATCGGGCCCCGCCTAGGCTTCGGGGCATGACCGCCGACGCAGACCCGAACCCCCGCCGTTCGACCGCCCCCGACCCCGCGGGCGATCCGCTGGCGCCGCTGGCCGAGCTCCCCGGGGTGGCGGACGCCGTCGAGTCGGTGCGCGCCGCCGTGGACGGCGTCTACCGGCACCGCGTGATGCGCCGCCGCAGCCCGGAGATCGCGGCCGAGGCGGCGCTGCGCGGCGCCCGCGCCTCGGCGGCGCTCGCCGGCGCCGACTGGGCGCTCGAAGAGGTGCGCCGCCGCAGCGACTTCGGCGCGGACCCACAGGCGCGGGCGGTGGGCGCCGCGCTGCGACTCACCGCGGAGGCCGGGCAGTCGCTCGGGATCTGGCCGGTCTCGCCGCTACGGGTGCTCGCGCGGCTGCACCTGGTGGCCGCCGGCGGCGGCTCGGCGGCCGAGGAGGCCGTGGGCCGGCCCAGGCTGCCGGGCGAGGCGGTCGCGGACGACGAGTGGGGCGACGGCGCCCCGGCGCCGGACGCCGGTGAGGTGGCGGCCCGGCTCGACGCGTTGGGCCGCCTCGTGCTGGGCGGCACGTCGGCGCCGGCGCTGGTGACGGCCGCCGTGGTGCACGGCGAGTTGGCCGCGCTGCGCCCGTTCGTCACGCACAACGGCGAGGTCGCGCGGGCGGCGGAACGGATCGTGCTGGTCGGGGGCGGGCTCGACCCGAAGTCCGTGGCGCCGGCCGAGGTCGGGCACGCGGAGCTCGGCCGGCCGGCCTACCTCGCCGCGCTCGCCGGCTACGCGTCGGGGACCAGGGACGGGGTGGCGGGGTGGATCGTCCACTGCGGCAGGGCGATCGAGCTCGGCGCGCGCGAATCGGTCGCCGTGTGCGAGGCGTTGCAGCGCGGCGCCGCCTGAGCGCGGGCGGGCGAGAAGGGCGAGAAGGGCGAGAAGGGGGCGAAAGGTAAAATCTCGCGCCCCCCGTTTCCCTTTTGGCCCCATCGGAGTACAAAGGACTCAACGGCCCATGGACCGGGACACATGAACACCGGGGACCCACGCGTAGCCGACCCGCCAACCGGGCCACGAGATTCTGTGCACGCACTGATACCCCGATGGGCATGTCGGCGGCGGCGCTACCTGAGGGAGCGCCGCCGCTTCGCGTGTGTCGCTGGCGCTGGCGCTCAGACGCGGCGCGCGGCCGTCCTGCGGCGGCTGGCGTACCAGACGATGCCCGCGGCGCAGGCCGCGGCGGCCACCGCCGCACCCGCCGCGAGCGCCGGCCTGGGCGGCAGCCCGGGCAGCCGCTGCTTGAGCCGCACCGGGCGCTCGAAGGCGAGAACCGGCCATTCGCGGGCGGCCGCCTCACGGCGGAGTGCCCGGTCCGGGTTGACGGCGTGCGGGTGGCCGACCGTCTCCAACATCGGGACGTCGGTGATCGAGTCGCTGTAGGCGTAGCAGCGGGTCAGGTCGTACCCCTCGGAGGCGGCGAGCTCGGTGATGGCCTCCGCCTTGGTCGGGCCGTAGGCGTAGTAGTCGATCTCGCCGGTGTAGCGGCCGTCGGCCACCGCCATCCTGGTGGCCACCACCCGGTCCGCGCCGAGCAGTTCGCCGATCGGCTCGACCAGGTCGGCGGCCGAGGAGCTGACGATCACCACGTCCCGCCCCGCGGCGTGGTGGCGCTCGATCAGCGAGGCCGCCTCGTCGTAGATGATCGGGTCGATCACCTGGTGCAGCGTCTCGGCGACGATCTCCCCGACCTGGCGCACGCTCCAGCCACGGCAGAGCGCCGACATGTACTCCCGCATCCGCTCCATCTGGTCGTGGTCGGCGCCGCCGAGCAGGTAGACGAACTGGGCGTAGGCGGTGCGCAGCACGGCGCGGCGGTTGATCAGCCCGCCCTGGTAGAAGTGCCGGCTGAAGGTGAAGGTGCTCGACTTGGCGATGACCGTCTTGTCCAGGTCGAAGAAGGCGGCGGTGCGTGGCTGGGGCAGGGTTTCCACGCTCTGAGCATACGGCCCGCCATTCGGCGTACCCTGGGGCGCGTGGGTTTGCCTGAGAGGGCTCTCGGGTACACCATGGAAGTCACGGATCGTTCGCGACCGTGCTAACCCGGTCCGACTCCTCCCCCCCGAGTCGGCCGAGGAAGACGACCCCCGCTCTCCCCCCCGGCGGGGGTCGTCGCATGTCCGGGGGCCTTTTCACCACTCGGGCCGGCCGTGGCGCCGGCCCTCTCGCGTTCCTGGGCGGACCGTGGCCGCGGCGTGCGTTCCGTGGAAACCCTCACCCTGAGTAGCCGAATCGGGTGAACGAGTTATCCACAACGGCCGGGTCGTCCACAGATTTCGGCCGAGATCCCCACGCGCCCGGGATCGGACGCACCGTGGTGTCGCGCCGCGGCGCTCGGTCACCGACCGGGTGCCGGGCGTGACCGCGGGGGCCGACGCCCCCGGGGGACACCACGGCGAACGGGGACGGGCCATGGCCGAATCCATTCTGATTCTCACCGAGGACGAGGAACTCCTCGACGACCTGCTGCGGCTGTGCGCGGCGGCCGGGGCGGAGGCCGAGGTGGTGCCCGGGGCGCCACCGCCGGCCGGGCGCTGGGAGCGGGCACCACTGGTGCTGGTCGGCGACGACCGGGCCGCGGCGCGGCCGGGCGTCGACCGCTGGCCCGGCCGCCGCCCCGGGGTGCTGCTGGTCGGCCGGGACCTCGACGACCACACCATCTGGGCCCGCGGCGTGGCGCTCGGCGCCGAGCAGGTGCTGCACCTGCCGTCCGACGAGAGCTGGCTCGCCGACCGCATCGCGGACGCGGTGGAGCCGGCCGGGCCACCGGCCCTCACCGTCGGCGTGCTGGGCGGGCGTGGCGGCGCCGGGGCCTCGTCGCTGGCCTGCGCGCTCGCCGTGACGGCGGCCCGGCAGGGCCGGCGCACCACCCTGGTCGACGGGGACCCGCTGGGCGGCGGCCTCGACCTGCTGTTCGGCGGCGAGGGCGCGTCGGGGCCGCGCTGGCCCGCCTTCGTCTCGGCGCGCGGCCGGCTGTCCGGCACGGCGCTCGACGAGTCGCTGCCCCGACCACACGGGCTCAGCCTGCTCAGCTGGGACCGCTCGGACGTCGCCCGGCTGCCGTCCGAGGCGATGCGCTCGGTGCTCGCCGCCGCCAGGCGCGGCGGCGGCGTGGTCGTCATCGACCTGCCGCGCACGGTGGACGAGTCGGTCGCCGAGGCACTGACCAGCCTCGACCTGGGTCTGCTCGTGGTGCCCGGCGAGCTGCGCGCGGCAGCCGCGGCGCGGCGGGTGGTGGCCACGGCCGGGGCGCTGGTGCGTGACCTGCGGGTGGTGGCGCGGGCCTCCGCCGCCGGGCTGCCTGGCGCCGAGCTGGCCAGGCTGCTCGGGCTCCCGCTGGCCGGCGAACTGCCCGACGAGCCGGGGCTGCGCGCGGCCGCCGAGTCCGGCGAGCCGCCGGGGGCCGACGCCAAGGGCGTACTGGCCAGGTTCTCCGCGGCGTTGCTCGACCGCGCCCTGCCCAGCGCCGAGGCCGTCGCATGAGCGCGCCGACCGTGCCGGGACCGGTGCCGGCCGCCGAGCTGCCCGAGGTGCCAGGGCTTGCCGGGCTGCTCGAGGAGGTGCGGCTGCGGCTCGCCGCCGAGGGCGCCGAGCCGACGCCCGGCCGGGTGGCGGCGGCGCTCCGCGCCCAGGGCCGGCTGCTCGGCGACAGCGCCGTGCTGTCGATCGTCGGCGCGCTCCGCTCCGAGCTGGTGGGCGCGGGGCCGCTCCAGCCGCTGCTGGCCACGCCCGGCACCACGGACGTCCTGGTCAACGGTCCTGACGAGGTCTGGGTCGACCGCGGCCAGGGCCTGGAGCGGGCACCGGTCAGGTTCCCGGACGCGGCCGCCATCCGCCGGCTCGCACAGCGGCTCGCCGCCGCGGCCGGGCGCCGTCTCGACGACGCCAGGCCCTGGGCCGACGTGCGGCTGCCCGACGGCACCCGGATGCACGCGGTGCTGCCGCCGGTGGTCGTCGGCTCGCCCTGCCTCTCGCTGCGGGTGGTGCGCCCCCGCGCCTTCTCGCTCGCCGAGCTCACCGCGGCCGGCACCGTCCCGCCCGGCGGCGAGCGGCTGTTGCGGGCCATCCTGGCCGCCCGGCTCTCCTTCCTGATCAGCGGCGGCACCGGCTCGGGCAAGAGCACCCTGCTGTCCACGCTGCTCGGCCTCGTCGACCCGGTGGAGCGGATCGTGCTCGTCGAGGACTCGGCCGAGCTGCGGCCCAGCCACCCGCACGTGGTCAGGCTGGAGACCAGGCCGGCCAACCAGGAGGGTGTGGGCCGCGTCGCCCTTCGGGACCTGGTGCGCCAGGCGCTGCGGATGCGCCCCGACCGGCTGGTGGTCGGCGAGTGCCGGGGCGCCGAGGTCACCGACCTGCTGGCCGCCCTCAACACGGGCCACGAGGGCGGCTGCGGCACCCTGCACGCCAACGCGGCGGCCGACGTGCCGGCCAGGCTCGAGGCGCTCGGCAGCACGGCCGGGCTGTCCAGGGCCGCGCTGCACAGCCAGCTGGCGGCCGCGCTGTGCGCCGTGATCCACCTCGGCAGGGACCGCGTCACGGGACAGCGGAGGATCGCCGAGATCCACGTGCTCGAGCGGGACGGCGGCGGCCTCGTGCACACGGTGCGGGCGGCCGGCTGGAGCTCCGATGGCTTCCGGCCGGGGCCCGGCTGGGGTCGGCTCGCCGAGCTGTGCGCCGGGCGAGGGGAGTCGGCGTCGTGAGCGCGCATCTGGTGGGGTTCGCGGCGGCGCTGTTCGCCGGTGCCGGGGCGTGGCTGCTGGTCGACGTCCACGGGCGGCGGCCCGGCGCCCGCCTGGCGGCCGTCGGCGGCCCGCGTCCCGCGCGGCGCCGGGCGGCCTGGCCGGCGCTCCGGCGGGCGCGCTGGTCGCCGCCCAGGCTGGCTGAGCCGGCCGAGCGGCGGGTGGTGCTCTGGTGCCTGGCCGGCGGGCTGCTGTTCGGCCTCTGGGGGAGCTCCTGGCTGCCGCCCGTGGCGTCCGTGCCGGTCGCGCCGCTGGCCGTGCGCTGGTGGCGCGGGGTGGCGGAGCGCCGCGAGGCGGAGCTGCGGCGGGCCGCCGTCATCGCCTTCTGCGCCTCGCTCGCCGGCGAGCTGCGCGCCGGCCGGCAGCCGGCCCGCGCCGTGCTCGCCGCCGGCCTGGCCGGGCTCGGCGAGCCGGGCGCCGTGGTGCTCGCGGCCGCCCGGTACGGCGGGGACGTGCCGGCGGCGCTGTGCGCCGCCGCGGCCCAGCCGGGCGCCGGCGGGCTGCGTGGCGTGGCCGCCTGCTGGGAGGTGGCGGTGGACGGCGGGGCCTCGCTGGCCACCGGCCTCGAGCGGGTGGCTGCCGCGCTGCGCGCCGAGCGCGACCAGGAGGACGAGCTGCGCGCGCAGCTGGCCGGGCCGCGCGCCAGCGCCCTGGTGCTCGCCGGGCTGCCGCTGTTCGGGCTGGTGTTCGGCTCGGCGATGGGCGTCGCGCCGCTTGAGGTGCTGCTCGGCTCGTCCCCGGGCCTCGGCCTGTTGCTCGCCGGAGTGGTGCTGGAGTGGGGCGGGGTGGTCTGGTGCCGCGTCCTGACCCGCGCGGCCGAGCGAGGCGGGGCATGAGCGCCCTGGCGGCGGCCGCCCCGCCCGTGCTGCTGCTCGCGTCGGTGCTCGCGGCGGCCCTGGCGTTCCGCGGCGCGCCGCTCAGGGCCCCACGAGGCGGGCTCGAAGGACCGGCCACCGGCGCGCCCCGGCCCGCCAGGGGAGGCGGCCGGCCGCCCTGGCGGCGCCGCCAGCGCCCCCTTGAGGATCCGCGACTCCCGCTCGCGGCGGAGCTGTTGGTGGCCTGTCTGGCCGCCGGGGCGGCGCCGGGCGAGGCGGCGAGGGCGGTGGGGGCCGCGCTGGACGGCCCGGTCGGCCGTGGCCTGCTGCGGGCGGCGGCCGAGCTGCGCCTCGGCGGCGACCCGGTGGCCGTCTGGGGCAGGTTCGGCCGGCTGCCGGGCGCGGCCGGGCTGGCCAGGCGGCTCGAACTGGCCGGCACCAGCGGTGCCCCGGTGGTCGCCGCGGTGACGGCCGAGGCGGCCGAGAGCCGGGCCCGTCGCCGCCGGTCGGGGCAGGCCCGGGCGCGCCGGGCCGCGGTGTGGGCCACCGCCCCGCTCGGCCTCTGCTTCCTGCCGAGCTTCCTGCTCATCGGGGTCGCGCCCGTGGTGCTCGGCCTGACCGAGCCGCTGCGGTGACCGCCGGCGGCCGCTCGACACGACACACCCATGACACATGGCGAGGGAAAGGAACGAGAACGATGCGTGGAACGCGTGAGGTGGCCCGCGGGTGGGCCTGGCGACGGGCGGCCCTGCGGCGGGACGCCGGGATGAGCACAGCGGAGTACGCGATCGGCACGCTGGCCGCGGTGGGGCTGGCGACGATCCTGCTGGAGATCGTCACGGGGGGCGGGGTGCGGGGCGCCCTGCAGGAGCTGATCGAGGGGGCGCTCAGTGCGCCGATGTGACCGGAGCGGCGGTGGCCGCCGGGGCGGCCGGGGCGACGGCGGCTTCGTCACGGCGGAGAGCGCGCTGGCGGTGCCCGCCCTGCTGCTGCTCCTCGGCATGCTGCTGTGGGGCCTCGGCGCGGTCGCCCTCCAGCTGCGCTGCGGCGACGCGGCCCGGGCCGGGGCGCGCGCAGCGGCCCGCGGCGAACCGGCGGCGGAGGTCACCGCGGTGGCGCTGGCCGCCGCGCCCGGCGGCGCCGAGGTGCGCGTCGAGCGGGACGGCGGCCTGCACCGGGTCCTGGTCACGGTGGGCGCGCCCGGCCCAGGGCCGCTCGCCCTCCCGGTCTCGGGGGAGGCGGTGGCACATGCCGAGCCCGGCTGAGCCCCGCCGGCCGGCCGCGGGCGACCGGGGCTCCGGCACGGTGGTCGCGATCGGCTGCGGCGCCGTGCTGTGCCTGGTGTTCGGCGTGCTGCTGACCCTCGGCCAGGTGCTCGGCGCCCGGCAGCGCGCGGCGACCGCCGCCGACCTCGCGGCCCTGGCCGCCGCCGAGCTTGCCCTGTCCGGCGCCGAGGCGGCCTGCGCGCTGGCCGAGCGGTTGGCCGGCGAGCACGACGCCCGGCTGACCCGCTGTCAGCTGGTCGGCGAGATCGCCGACCTCACCGCCGAGGCCACCGCCGGCCCCTACCGGGCCGAGGCCAGGGCCCGGGCCGGGCCGCCGGGCTCCGAGGCCCTGGCCGCCCCGCCGGCGGCGAGCTCACCGGTCGTTGTCGGGCCCGCTGCCCTCGGCGCCGCGCAGCAGCTCGGTCAGCAGCCGGACGGCGCCCCGCTTGTGCAACGGCTCGTTCCCGTTGCCGCACTTGGGCGACTGGATGCAGGACGGGCAGCCGCTCCGGCACTCGCAGGCGGCGATCGCGTCCCTGGTCGCGGTCAGCCACCGCCGGGCGGTGTGGAAGGCGCGCTCGGCGAAGCCGGCGCCGCCCGGGTGGCCGTCGTGCACGAAGACCGTGGGCATCAGGGTGTCCGGGTGCAGCGCGGTGGAGACGCCGCCGATGTCCCAGCGGTCGCACGTGGCGAACAGCGGCAGCATCCCGATCGCGGCGTGCTCGGCCGCGTGCAGCGCCCCGGGGAGGATCTCCGGCGCGATCCGGGCGGCGTCCAGCTGGTCGTCGGTCATCGTCCACCACACCGCGCGGGTGCGCAGCGTCCGCGGCGGCAGGTCGAGCCGGGTCTCGCCGAGCACCTCGCCGCTGATCAGCCGGCGGCGCAGATAGGAGACCACCTGGTGGGTGACCTCGACCGAGCCGAAGCAGAGCCGCGCGTCGCCCCAGGGCACCTCGGTGTCGGTCTCCAGCACCGCGAGCTCGGTCACCTCCCGGGCCGAGGTGCTCCAGGGCGGGTTGGCCTCCTCGACCAGCGCCACGGAGTCGGCCAGGTCGAGCTCCCTGACCACATAGGTGCGCCCCTGGTGCAGGTGGACGGCGCCGTCGTGCACGGTGCCGTGCGCGGCCGCCGCGTCGACCGTGCCGAGCAGCCGGCCGGTGCCCGCCTCCACCACCCGCACCGGGTCGCCGCCCGAGCCGCGGATGTCCACCAGGTCGACCGGTCGCTCCCGGCGTGTCCAGTACCAGGACGAGCCGCGCCCGCGCAGCAGCGAGCGCTCGGCGAGCTTGGGCAGCAGCTCGCCCGCGGTCGGCCCGAACAGCGCCTCGTCGCCGGCGAAGTCGGCCTCGGTCAGCGGAAGTTCGGCCGCCGCGGCGCACAGGTGCGGGGCCAGCACGTACGGGTTGCCCGGGTCGAGCACGGTGCTCTCCACCGGCTGCCGGAACAGCGCGTCCGGGTGGTGCACCAGATAGGTGTCCAGCGGGTCGTCGCGGGCCACGAGCACGGCGAGCGCCCCCTGCCGCTGCCGGCCGGCCCGGCCGGCCTGCTGCCAGAGCGACGCCCTGGTCCCCGGATAGCCGGCGAGCAGCACCGCGTCGAGCCCGGCCACGTCGACGCCGAGTTCGAGCGCCGTGGTGGCCGCCAGGCCGAGCAGCTCGCCGCCGTGCAGCGCCCGCTCGAGATCCCGGCGCTCCTCGGGGAGATAGCCGCCGCGGTAGGCCGCCACCCGGCCGGCCAGTGCCCGGTCGGTCTCCGCGAGCCGCTCCTGGGCGATCAGTGAGATCAGCTCGGCGCCGCGCCGGGAGCGCACGAAGGCGACGGTGCGCACCCCCTGCGCGGCGAGGTCGGTCAGCAGCTCGGCGGTCTCGGCGGTCGCCGTGCGGCGGACCGGCGCCCCGCGCTCGCCCAGCGCCTCGGTCAGCGGCGGCTCCCACAGGGCGAAGACCAACTCGCCGCGCGGCGAGGCGTCCTCGGTCACCTCCGCCACGGGCAGCCCGGTCAGCCGGCCGGCGGCGGCCCCCGGCTCCGCGGTGGTCGCGGAGGCCAGCAGGAACACCGGCTCGGCGCCGTAGTGCGCGCACAGCCGCCGCAGCCGGCGCAGCACCTGGGCCACGTGCGAGCCGAACACCCCCCGGTAGACGTGGCACTCGTCGACCACCACGTAGCGCAGCGCGCGCAGGAAGGAGGACCAGCGGCGGTGCCCGGGCAGCAGCCCGCGGTGCAGCATGTCCGGGTTGGTCAGCAGCACGTTCGCGTGCTCCCTGGCCCAGGCCCGCTCCTCGTGCGGGGTGTCCCCGTCGTAGACCGAGGGGCGCACGGCGGTGCCAAGCGGCGCGGCCAACCGGCGTATCGCGCGCAGCTGGTCGGCGGCCAGGGCCTTGGTCGGCGCCAGGTAGATCGCGGTCGCCTCCCGCCGCGGCCCGGGGGCCGCGCCGAGCAGCGCGTCGAGCACCGGCACCTGGTACGAGAGCGACTTGCCGGAGGCGGTGCCGGTGGCGATCACCACCGACTCGCCGCGCAGCGCGTGCTCGACGGCGCGGGCCTGGTGGGCCCAGGGCCGGTCGATGCCGGCCGCCGCCACGGCGGCGACGACCTCGGGGCGTATCTCCGCCGGCCATTCGGCATGGCTGCCGGGACGGGCGGGCACGTGCTCCGTGTGAGTGATCCGTTCTGCCCGGTCCCGGTGGCCTCCCAGGCGGTCCAGGACAGCCCGCGGCGACGGCCGGCGGCCGTTGTTCTCGCCCGCTCGCGGCGGTGGGTGCACGGAGGACATCGCCGTCGAGTCTGTCACTGGTCTGACGGACAATGGCTGTAAGACGTCGTGCTGGGCAGGCGGTAAGTGGTTGAATGCCCTGGCGGCTGCCGATCCATGGGGGGCGACCGCTCGATAGCAAGGTGCTGGAGGATCCGTGGACCTGTCCCTGTCGACCCGAACCGTTGGCGACCGTACGGTCGTCGAGGTAGGCGGCGAGATTGACGTTTACACCGCGCCCAAGTTGCGCGAACAGCTGGTTGAGCTCGTCAACGACGGCAACCACCACCTCGTGGTGGACATGGAGCGCGTCGACTTCCTGGACTCCACCGGTCTCGGCGTGCTGGTCGGCGGGCTGAAGAGGGTTCGAGCCCAGGAGGGGTCGCTGCGCCTGGTGTGCAACCAGGAGCGCATCCTCAAGATCTTCCGGATCACCGGCCTGACCAAGGTGTTCCCCATCCACGAGTCCGTGGACGAGGCCATCGCGGCCACCGACTGAGGCGCCGTCGGCGCGCCGCCCCGCGCGGCCGCGCGCCCCGGCAGCGTAAGAATGATCAGGTGACCGCTCCGGGCCTCGGTGGTGCCGACGCGTTCGGCGTCCTCCGTGTCGCGGCCGGGGCGGCGTGTGCCCGCAGGATCGAGGGGGATGGTATGGCCACCGTGGAACTCCGCTTCAGCGCGTCCCCGGAGCACGTGCGCACCGCCCGGCTGGTGGCCGCGGCGGTGGCCCGCCGCGCCGGGGTGGACGAGTCGGTGCTCGACGAGCTGCGGCTCGCGGTCGGCGAGGCGTGCAGCCGTGCGGTTGGCCTGCACGCCCTGCACGGGCTGACCAGCCCGGTGCGGGTGGCGCTCACGGAGGGCGAGAAGTCGTTCTCCATCGAGGTCGGCGACGACGCGCCGAGCGCGGTTCCGGCGCCCAGGGACCAGACGGCGGCCGAGGCCGCCGAGGACACCGACGAGCTGGGCCTCGCCGTGATCAGCGGCCTGGTCGACGACGTCGAGGTGATCTCCGACGGGCACGGCGGCAAGATCCGCATGAGCTGGCCCACGGCCACCGCCGTCATCCCCTGATCGCCCCCCGAATTCGATCTTCGAGTGTGATCCTCGAATTCGATCTTCTTTTGGATCTCCTTTTCGATCTTAATTCTCCGTGCCCGGCGAAGATCCTTCTTCGCCGGGCACGTTGATTCACGGTAATTCCCCTTCCCGGCCCCTGTCTTGATGTCCAACGCCTCTCTACACTCCGGCCACGTCTGTCTGTTCTCGGATCACGGCTGAGCGTCAAGGAGGACGAATGGCACATCCATATCTCCCGCAGGCAGCCGGGGCGGTCGAGGCCGCCGAGCTCACGGGCGGGAACCGGGGCCTCGTCGTGGTGGTCGCGGTGGTCGCGCTCGCCGCGCTCGGGGTGGCCCTGGCCCTGGTGAGGCAGGTCCTCGCCGCCGGCGACGGCACCGAGTCCATGCGGCGGATCGCCGCCGCGGTCCAGGAGGGCGCGAACGCCTATCTCGCCCGTCAGCTGCGCACCCTCGCCTTCTTCGCCGTCGCCGTGGTCTTTCTGTTGTTGGCGCTGCCCGCCGACGACTGGGGACAGCGCGCCGGCCGTTCCGTGTTCTTCGTGATCGGCGCGGTCTTTTCCGCGGCGA
Source organism: Streptomyces sp. NPDC127098 (assembly GCF_042722465.1). Lineage (NCBI taxonomy): Bacteria > Bacillati > Actinomycetota > Actinomycetes > Kitasatosporales > Streptomycetaceae > Streptomyces > Streptomyces sp. NPDC127098. Next base: position 84,960 of record NZ_JBHXFJ010000008.1, on the reverse strand, counting down.
CCGGATATCTCGGAATGTGGCTGGCGGTGCGCAGTAATGTCAGGGTGGCGGCGGCGGCGCGTGAGGCGGGCCGGGAAACCGCGATGCGCATCGCCTTCCGCACCGGCGGCGTGGTCGGCATGTGCACCGTCGGCCTCGGCCTGCTCGGCGCCTGCTGCGTGGTCCTGGTGTACGCGGCCGACGCGCCCCGCGTCCTGGAGGGGTTCGGGCTCGGCGCCGCGCTGATCGCGATGTTCATGCGCGTCGGCGGCGGCATCTTCACGAAGGCCGCCGACGTGGGCGCCGACCTGGTGGGCAAGGTGGAGCAGGGCATCCCCGAGGACGACCCCCGCAACGCCGCGACCATCGCGGACAACGTCGGCGACAACGTGGGCGACTGCGCCGGCATGGCGGCCGACCTCTTCGAGTCCTACGCGGTCACCCTCGTCGCCGCCCTCATCCTGGGCACCGTCGCGTTCGGCGACGCCGGCCTCGCGTTCCCGCTGCTGGTGCCCGGCATCGGCGTGCTCACCGCGATGGCCGGCATCTTCCTGGTCGCCCCCCGGCGCGGCGACCGCAGCGCCATGACCGCGATCAACCGCGGCTTCTTCGTCTCCGCCGGCATCTCGCTGGTGCTGGTGGCCGTCGCCGCCTTCGCCTACCTCCCCGCGAGCTTCGCCGACCTCGACGGCGTCGACGACTCCGCGATCCTCGCTCACGACGCCGACCCACGGCTCTTCGCGCTGGCCGCCGTCGCCATCGGCATCGTGCTCGCCGTGCTGATCCAGCAGCTCACCGGCTACTTCACCGAGCCGAGCCGCCGACCCGTGCGCGACATCGGCAAGACCTCGCGCACCGGCCCGGCCACGGTCGTGCTCTCCGGCTTCTCGCTCGGCCTGGAGTCCGCCGTCTACACCGCGCTGCTGGTCGCGCTCAGCGTCTACGCGGCGTTCGCGCTGGCCGGCGGCACCATCATGCTGGCGCTGTTCGCCGTGGCGCTCGCCGGCACCGGGCTGCTGACCACCGTGGGCGTGATCGTCGCCATGGACACCTTCGGACCGGTCGCCGACAACGCGCAGGGCATCGCCGAGATGTCCGGCGACGTGACGGGCGACGGCGCGCGGGTGCTCACCGATCTCGACGCGGTCGGCAACACCACCAAGGCCGTCACCAAGGGCATCGCCATCGCCACCGCCGTGCTGGCGGCGGCCGCCCTGTTCGGCTCCTACCGGGACGCCATCGCCGAGGCCACCGGCGACGTCGGCCTCAGCGCGGCCGAGGTGCTCGGCGAGACCGGCCTCAGTCTCGACATATCCCAGCCCAACAACCTCGTCGGCCTGGTCATCGGCGCGGCCGTGGTCTTCCTCTTCGCCGGCCTCGCGGTCAACGCGGTCTCCCGGTCCGCCGGTTCCGTGGTCTACGAGGTGCGGCGGCAGTTCCGCGAGCACCCGGGGATCATGGACCACACCGAGAAGCCGGAGTACGGCAAGGTCGTCGACATCTGCACCCGCGACTCGCTGCGCGAGCTCGCCACCCCCGGGCTGCTGGCGGTGCTCGCCCCGATCGCCGTCGGCTTCGGCCTCGGCGTCGGCGCGCTCGGCTCGTTCCTGGCCGGCGCGATCGGCGCCGGCGTCCTGATGGCCGTCCTGCTGGCCAACGCGGGCGGCGCCTGGGACAACGCCAAGAAGCTGGTGGAGGACGGGCACCACGGCGGCAAGGGCAGCGAGGCGCACGCGGCGACCGTCATCGGCGACACCGTCGGCGACCCGTTCAAGGACACGGCGGGCCCGGCCATCAACCCGCTGCTGAAGGTCATGAACCTGGTGGCGCTGCTGATCGCGCCGGCGGTCATCACCCTCTCCTACGGCGACGACGCCAGCACGCCGGTCCGCGTCGCCCTGGCCCTGGCCGCGCTGCTGGTCATCGCCGGCGCCGTGCACGTCTCGCGCCGCCGCGGCATCGCCGTCGAGGACACCCCGTCTCCGGCGCCGCTCCCGGCCGCCGAGGGCAGCTGAAGTCGCCTGCCACGGCCGGCCACTTGGCCGGCCGTGGCAGGCTGAACCGCATGACGCAGGACGAACTGCTGACGCTGCTCGCCTCGCTCCGCCGGGCCCAGGTGGCCGGCCGCCGGGCGCCCCACAAGCCGCTGCTCCTGCTGTGGCTCGTGGGGCGCTTCGTGGCGCGGGGCAGCACGGCGGTCTCCTACGCCGAGGCGGAGGAGCCCGTGAGCCGGATGATCAACGACTTCGGCCCCGCGGTCAGCGACCGGGGGCGTGCCAGGCGGCGGGCGGCGATGCCGTTCGTCCACCTGGAGCGCGAACTCTGGGACCTCAGGGACGCCACCGGCACCCCGCTCGACGCGCGCGTCCCCGACCAGAGCGGCTGGTTGCACCGGCAGGGCGCGCACGGTCGGCTGCGGCCCGAGGTGGAGGCGCTGCTCGCCACGCCCGGCGTGCCGGCCAGGGCGGTGCGGCTGCTGCTCGACCAGCACTTCACGCCCGCGCTCGAACCGGCCGTCTGCGCCGCCGCCGGCCTCGACCTGACCGAGCTCGAGGACGCGGCGCTGCGGCTGGTCGTCGACGGCGCCCCGGCCGGCCGCCGCCGGCCCGTCAGGCGGGCCGGCTTCGCCGAGGAGGTGCTGCGGACGTACGCCTACGCCTGCGCCATGTGCGGCTTCGACGGGGCGCTCGGCCGCGACCCGGTGGGGCTGGAGGCCGCGCACATCCGCTGGCACAGCCAGGAAGGACCGGACGAGCTGCCCAACGCGCTGGCGCTCTGTTCGCTTCATCACACGCTCTTCGACTTCGGCGTGCTCGGTCTCACGCCGGAGCGGCGGATCCGGGTCTCCGCGCTGTACGTGGCCCGCGGCCGGGCCGGTCTGGCCGTAGCGGACCTGGACGGCGAGCCGTTGACCGTGCCACGCCGCGCCGAGGAGGCGCCGGCGGCGCACTTCGTGGAGTGGCATGACACACAGGTGTTCAAGCGTGGCCGAGCGCTCGCCGGGAGCGCCGAACGCTAGTGCAAATGGCTATATTCCGGGTAAACCGCTCCGGCCGTCACTCGGACGAGGGAAGCCCTTGCGTGTAAGTTCGCGCCCAGCGCCCCCCGTGGCACGAAGGGACGAGAAACGGTGATGAAGAAGCTCGCGCTGGCACTCTCGAGTGGTGCGGCCCTGATGCTCACGCTGTCCGCGTGCGGAGACGACAGCGCCGCGCAGACCGACGAGTGGGCGAAGAACGTCTGCGACCAGGTGCAGCCCCAGGTGGCACAGATCCAGGCGGCCAACGCGGCCATCACGGACGCCAGCGCGGGCGACCGCTCACCGGCCGAGGTCCAGGAGGCCGACTCCGCGGCGTTCCAGGACATCGCCGAGGCCTACGCCTCCCTCGCCGACGCCGTCGAGGCCGCCGGCGACCCGCCGGTGGACGAGGGCGCCCAGCTGCGCGAGGACGCGGTCTCGGAACTGCGCGCGATCTCCGACTCCTACGCCGAGCTCCAGCAGACCGTCGAGGGTCTCGACACCTCGGACCAGGCCGCGTTCGCCGAGGGCCTGCAGGGCGTCGCCGGCCAGCTCCAGGAGCTGGGTCAGAGCGGCGACCAGGCGCTCAACGAGCTCCAGTCCGGCGAGCTCGGCGAGGCCATGGCCCGTCAGGAGGGTTGCCAGGGCCCGGCCGAGGCGCCGAGCGACGACTCGGCCGAGGCCGAGTCCGGGGGCGGGGCCGAGGACGGCGGCGAGTCGGAGGGCGACGCCGAGTCCGAGGAGAACGCCGACGCCGGCGAGGAGACCGAGAACCAGAGCGCCGAGGGCGACGACGCCGACCAGCCGAGCGGCACCGAGCTCGAGGGCGCCAACGGCTGACCCGGTCCTTCCGACCACCCGTGCGGACCGGCCCACCCGGGCCGGTCCGCACAATGGTGCCCGTGACCCACACCCGACTCCCCGCCCCTGGGCCGGGCACCGCACCGCTGCGCGAGGCCCTGCTCGCGGCCTCGTTCACCCCCGGCGGCCTCCCCGAACTCCTCGGCGCCGCCGCCCACGCCGCCCTCGCCCGCGGCGAGACCGTCCCGGCGCGGCGCGCCGTCCGCGGGGACGCGGGCCCGCTCGCCACCCTCGTCCGGCTCTTCCTGCTCCAGGACGCCGTCCCCCGGGGCGCCGCCCACGCCGCGCTGCCCGGGCCCGTGCTGGACGCGGCGCTCGCCGACGGCTGGCTGGCGCCCGACGCCGACGAGCTGCGCGCGACCGTCGACGTGCGCCCCTACGCGGGGCCCGAGGGCCAGGAGTGGTGGGTCGTCTCCGACCTCGGCTGTGCCGTGGGCGGCGCCGCCGGCGCGGCCGGCCGCCGCCCCGACGTCGTCCTCGGTGTCGGCGGCGCCTCCGCCACCCTCGCCGCGCTCACCGTCCGCCGGCCCGTCGGCCGCGCCCTCGACCTCGGCACCGGCAGCGGCGTTCAGGCCCTGCACGCCGCCCAGCACGCCGAGCACGTCACCGCCACCGACGTGAACCCGCGCGCCCTGCGGATGGCCGCGGCCACCCTCGCCCTCTCCGGCGCGCCGGCGCCCGCCCTCCACGAGGGCTCGCTCTTCGAACCCGTCGCCGACCAACCCGGGTTCGACCTCGTCGTCTCCAACCCGCCCTTCGTCATCGCCCCCTCGAACGGCGACGGGACGCTCACCTACCGCGATGGCGGCCTGGGCGGCGACGAGCTCTGCCGCCGCCTGGTCCAGGGCTCCGCCGCGCACCTCGCCGAGGGCGGCTGGTGCCAGCTGCTCGCCAACTGGCAGCATGTCACCGGCGAGGACTGGCGGGAACGGGTCGCCGCCTGGGTGCCGCCCGGCTGCGACGCGTGGATCGTGCAGCGCGAGCGGCAGGACGTCACCGAGTACGCCGAGCTGTGGCTGCGCGACGCCGGCGCCCACCGCGGCGACCCCGCCGGCTACGCCGCGGCCTACGACGCCTGGCTCGACGAGTTCGCCGCCCGCCGCACCGAGGCCGTCGGCTTCGGCTGGATCACCCTGCGCCACACCGGCACCACCGACCCCACCATCACCGTCGAGGACTGGCCGCACAGCGTCGAACAGCCGCTCGGCCCGCTGGTGCCGGCTCACTTCGAACGCCAGGAGTTCCTGCGCGCCCACGACGACACGGCGTTGCTCAGGCACCGCTACCTGCTCGCCGACGGCATCGTCCAGGAACAGCTCGGCAGCCCGGGCGCCGAGGACCCGGAACACGTCGTCCTGCGCCAGCGCCACGGCATGTTGCGGGCCCGAGCCATGGACACCGTCAGCGCCGGGTTCGCCGGCGGCTGTGACGGAACACTCGTGGCCGGCGCGATCGTGGACGCCATCGCCCACCTCCTCGGGGAGGACTCCGTCACTCTCCGTGCCGGTGCGGCCGGTTGGCTGCGCCCTCTCGTTGAGCAGGGGTTTCTCGTCCCGCAGGGGGAGCGCGTCGGCTGAGGGCCGGCCGTCAGGGGCCCGCGTTCGTGACGGTGCGTGAGCGTCGCGGCCGGGCACGCGCGACCCGGTGGGTGTCTCCGGGCGGCGGGAATGGCTGATCTCGGGTTACCGTTCGAGATGCGTTGCGGGGTTTTCCCGTTTGACACGAAGCGGGGATGTACCGTCACACTCCGCACCGTCAGTACTTTCCCCGGGCAGGAGAGAAGAGCGAGAGTTGTCCCCGACCAGCGAGACCGCGAACGGCGGACGCCGACTTGTGATCGTCGAGTCGCCCGCCAAGGCGAAGACGATCAAGGGTTACCTCGGTCCCGGCTATGTGGTCGAGGCGAGCGTCGGGCACATCCGCGACCTGCCGAGCGGCGCCGCCGAGGTGCCGGCCAAGTACAAGAGTGAGCCCTGGGCCCGCCTCGGGGTGAACGTCGACGAGGACTTCGAGCCGCTCTACGTCGTCAACAGCGACAAGAAGGACCAGGTCAGGAAGCTCAAGGAGCTGCTGGCCGACTCCGACGAGCTCTACCTCGCCACGGACGAGGACCGCGAGGGCGAGGCCATCGCCTGGCACCTCAAGGAGGTGCTCAAGCCCAAGGTCCCGGTGCGCCGCATGGTCTTCCACGAGATCACCAGGGACGCCATCCGGCAGGCGGTGAACAACCCGCGCGAGCTGAACCAGCTCCTCGTCGAGGCCCAGGAGACCCGCCGCATCCTCGACCGGCTCTACGGCTACGAGGTCTCGCCGGTCCTGTGGAAGAAGGTCATGCCGCGGCTCTCGGCCGGCCGCGTGCAGTCCGTCGCCACCCGCCTCGTGGTCGAGCGGGAGCGCGAGCGGATCGCGTTCCGCTCCGCCGAGTACTGGGATCTCACCGGCACCTTCGCCACCGTGCCCGGGGGCGAGACGTTCGACGCCCGGCTCGCCGCGCTCGACGGCCGCCGGGTGGCCCAGGGCCGCGACTTCGGCCCCGACGGGCAGCTGCGCCATCCCGACCAGGTCCAGGCGTTGAGCGAGGAGAGCGCGAGCGCCCTGGCGCGCGCGCTGGCGGACGCCACCTTCGCCGTGCGCTCCGTCGAGTCCAAGCCCTACCGCCGTTCGCCCTACGCGCCGTTCCGCACCACCACGCTCCAGCAGGAGGCGTCGCGCAAGCTCGGCATGGGCGCCAAGGCCGCCATGCAGGTCGCGCAGCGGCTCTACGAGAACGGCTTCATCACCTACATGCGGACGGACTCCACCACGCTGTCCGACACCGCCGTCGCCGCCGCCCGCGCCCAGGTCACCCAGCTCTACGGCGCCGACTACCTGCCCGACCGGCCGCGCGTCTACGCGAGCAAGGTGAAGAACGCGCAGGAGGCGCACGAGGCGATCCGCCCCTCGGGCGACCGCTTCCGCACCCCGGCCGAGACCGGCCTGACCGGCGACCAGTACCGGCTCTACGAGCTGATCTGGAAGCGCACCGTCGCCTCCCAGATGAAGGACGCCGTCGGCCAGTCGGTCGCCGTCCGCGTCGGCGGCACCAGCGCCGACGGGCGGGACTGCGAGTTCAGCGCGACCGGCAAGGTGATCACCTTCCACGGCTTCCTCAAGGCGTACGTGGAGAGCGTGGACGACCCGGGCACCGACGTCGACGACCGCGAGCGCCGGCTGCCGCGGGTCGCCGAGGGCGACCCGCTCACCGCCCGCGCCATCACCCCGGACGGCCACGCCACCAAGCCCCCCGCGCGCTACACCGAGGCCACCCTGGTGAAGGAGCTTGAGGAGCGCGAGATCGGCCGCCCCTCCACCTACGCCTCCATCATCGGCACCATCCTCGACCGGCACTACGTGTTCAAGAAGGGCACCGCGCTGGTCCCCTCCTTCCTCTCCTTCGCCGTCGTCAACCTGCTCGAACGACACTTCGGTCGGCTGGTCGACTACGACTTCACGGCCAAGATGGAGGACGACCTCGACCGCATCGCCACCGGTGACGCGGAGGCCGTGCCGTGGCTGCGCCGCTTCTACTTCGGCGAGAACGGCCAGGCCGGCGCGGCCGCCGGCGCGGCGGCCGACGCGGGCAACGGGGACGGCGACCACCTCGGCGGCCTCAAGGAACTGGTCACCGACCTCGGCGCGATCGACGCCCGCGAGATCTCCTCCTTCCCCGTGGGCGAGGGCATCGTGCTGCGGGTCGGCCGCTACGGCCCCTACGTCGAGGCGCCGCCCGCGGCCGACGCCGAGCCGGGCGAGCCCGGCAAGCGGGCCGACGTGCCGGAGGACCTGCCGCCCGACGAGCTCACCGTGGACCTCGCCAAGGAACTGCTGGCCAAGCCGAGCGGCGACTTCGAGCTGGGCACCGACCCCGACAGCGGTCACCCGATCGTGGCGCGCGACGGCCGGTACGGCCCGTACGTCACCGAGGTGCTGCCCGAGGACACCCCCAGGACCGGCAAGAACGCGGTCAAGCCGCGCACCGCCTCGCTGTTGAAGTCCATGTCGATCGACACCGTGACGCTGGAGGACGCGCTGCGGCTGCTCTCGCTGCCGCGGGTGGTCGGCGTGGACCCCGAGTCGGGCGCGGAGATCACGGCGCAGAACGGCCGCTACGGTCCCTACCTGAAGAAGGGGACCGACTCGCGCTCGCTGGCGACCGAGGAGCAGATGTTCACGGTCACGCTGGAGGAGGCGCTGGCCATCTACGCGCAGCCCAAGCAGCGTGGCCGGGCCGCGGCCAAGCCGCCGCTGAAGGAGCTGGGCGAGGACCCGGTGACGGGCCGTCCCGTGGTGGTGAAGGACGGGCGGTTCGGCCCGTACGTCACCGACGGGGAGACCAACGCGACGCTGCGCCGGGACGACGACCCGGAGACGATCACGGCCGAGCGCGGCTACGAACTGCTGGCCGAGAAGCGGGCGAAGGGGCCGGCGAAGAAGACGACCAAGAAGGCGGCGAAGAAGGCCCCGGCGAAGAAGACGGCTGCCAAGAAGGCCACCGCCAAGACGGCCGCGAAGAAGACGGCGACCAAGAAGACCGCCGCCAAGAAGACGGCTGCCAGGAAGGACTCCCCGTCCACGGACTGAGGCGCCTGAGCAGTCTCGCCGTTCCGCGTCGTGCGGCTCACCCGCGTGTTCGCACGATCAGCCGCGAGGGGCCCGCACGTGATCGACGGCCTGTGGCGACTCTCCCAGCGGAGCGCCCAGGCGCGTAACCCGGTTCGCGCGCGGTCCCGTTGCCCGGGCGAATGTTCGGGCGGGTGCGCTGGCTGTCACTGGCGAGCGTTACTCTGGCCGAATGACGCGAGCAGAGCAACCACAGGTTGTCGACCCCACCTGCGGCGCCACCGACGAGGCACTCGCCGCCGATTCGCGTGAACGCGCCAGACACGCCCTGCTGCAGGTGCCCGCGCTGCGCCGCCTCTGGGACGCCCAGATCAGCGGCGCCACCGGCGACGCGCTCGCGCTGCTCGTCCTTCTCCTGCTCAGCGTGCAGGCCGCCCTGCACCTCCCGGCGGACGGCGGCGAGCCGCTGTTCGGCGGCGAGTACCGGGGCGTGGCGCTGGCCGTCACGGTCGCGCTCGCCGTCCGCCTGGTCGCCACCGGCCTCGCCGGCATCCTGCTGCTCGGACCGATCGCCGGACTGCTCTCCCCGGCCGGGCCGCTCGACCGGCGGTGGACCATGGTCGCGATCGACGGCGTCCGCGCGGCCCTGCTGATCATCGCGCCGCTCTGGATCGACTGGACGCCGGACAGCGCCTACGCCTACCTGCTCGGCACCGTGTTCCTGCTGGGCATCGGCGAGAGCCTGTGGACCACCGCGCGGGACGGGGTCGCCCCCGCGCTGCTCCCCCCGCCGCCCCCCGAGGGCGCGGCGATCCGCCCGCTGCCCGACCACCGCGAGGCGCTGCGCCGGCTCTGGCTGCGCGGCGGGTACCTCGCGCTGCCGGCCGCGGCAGTCGCGCTGGTCGCCGCCTCGCTGGCGAGCAACCTGCTGGCCACCGGGCTCGACTGGTTCGACACCCACCAGGCCGCGCTCGCCTCCTACGTGGCCGCCGGCTTCTTCGCGGCTGCCGTCTCCGTGCTCGTCACGCTCGACCTGCCCGCGGCCGACCCGCGCCGCCCGGTCTCGCCGTTGGAGGGCCTGCGCCGGCCGGCCGCCGGCACCGAACCGTTCAAGGGCCGCACCGGTGCCATCCCCGTGCTGGTGCTCGGCTGCGCCTCGGCCGCGGCGGCCATCGCGGCGGCCGTGGCGCTCGGCGTGCTGCGCGCCGGGGACCTCGGCGGCGGCCCGGTCACCTTCGGGCTGCTGGTGCTCGGCCTCACCGGGGGCGTGGCCGCCGGCGTGCGCCTGGCGCCCGTGACCGTCCCCGCGCTCTCCCGCCGCCGCCTCTTCGCGCTGGCCCTGGCGCTCACCGGGCTCGGCCTGTTCGGCGTGGGCATGATCTCCGACCCGGCGACGGTGCTGTTCACGGCGCTCGCCACCGGCGTCGTCGCGGGCATCGCCGCGCACAGCGGGCACGTGCTGCTCGACCAGGAGACCGAGGAGTTCCGGCGCCCCGAGCTCACCCGCCACCTGCACGCGGTGGTGCGGCTCGCCATCGCCCTGGCCGCCGTCGCCGCCCCGCTGGCGGCCGCGCTGATCGGCCCGCACCGCGTCGAGCGCGGCGACTTCGTCATCCAGCACGGCGGCGCCGCCTTCACCCTGATGATCGTCGGCGCCCTGCTGCTGCCGGTCGCCGCCGTCGTGCTCGGCCGCACCGACGACCGGCGCGGCGTCCCGCTCCGCCGCGACCTGGCGGACGCCGTCCGGCGCAACGTCGAACCCCCCTCGGGCCAGGCCGCCACCGGCTTCTTCATCGCCGTCGAGGGCGGCGACGGGGCGGGCAAGACCACCCAGGTCGACAAGCTCGCCGAGTGGATCAGGGGCAAGGGCCACGAGGTCGTCGTCACCCGGGAGCCGGGCGCCACCCCGGTCGGCCAGCGGCTGCGCTCCATCCTGCTCGACGTCTCCTCCGGCGGCCTCTCCCATCAGGCCGAGGCCCTGCTCTACGCGGCCGACCGGGCCGAACACGTCGCCACCGTCATCCGGCCCGCGCTGGAGCGCGGCGCCGTGGTGATCACCGACCGCTACGTCGACTCCTCCGTCGCCTACCAGGGTGCCGGCCGCGACCTGTCGCCCACCGAGGTCGCCCGCATCTCGCGCTGGGCCACCGGCGGCCTGGTCCCGCACCTGACGGTGCTGCTCGACGTCTCCCCCGAGACGGCGCGGGAGCGCTTCACCGAGGCGCCCGACCGCCTGGAGTCCGAGCCGAGCGAGTTCCACCAGCGGGTGCGCGCCGGCTTCCTGGCGCTCGCCGCCGCCGACCCGGCGCGCTACCTGGTGGTCGACGCCGGCCAGGACCCGGAGTCCGTCACCACCGCCGCCCGGCACCGGCTCGACCAGATGCTGCCGCTCTCCGAGGCCGAGGTCCGCGCCCGCGAGGAGGCGCGCCGCAAGGCCGAGGAGGAGGCCCGCAGGCGCGCCGAGGAGGAGCGCCAGCGCAAGGAGGAGGAAGAGCGCCGGGAGCGCGAGCGGCAGGAGGAGCTCGCCAGGCTGCGCGCCGAGGAGGAGGAGCGCAAGCGGCGCGAGGAGGAGGCCCGCCGGCTGGCCGAGGAGGCCAGGCGTGCCGAGGAGCTCAGGCTCCGCGCCGAGGACGCCCGTCGGCGTGCCGAGGAGGAGCGGCGCCGCGCCGAGGAGGAGGCCCGCAGGCGCGCCGAGGAGGAGCGCAGGCTCCGCGAGGAGGAGGAGCGCCGCCGCCGGGCGGCCGAGGAGGAGGCGCGGCTGCGCGCCGAGGCCGAGGCACGGCGGATCGAGAAGCAACGGAAGGCCGAGGAGGCGCTGCTCGCCGAGGAGGCGCGGCGCGCCGCCGCGGAGCAGGCCGCGCGGGAGGCCAGGCGTGACGCCCCGGGCGAGGTCTCGGACAACGCCGAGACGGTCCAGCTCCCCAAGCCCTCGACGCACCGCCCCGTCACCCCCGACGAGGAGGACACGGCGGTCATCCCGCGCCCCGAGGCGCCGCGGCCGCCGGCCCACCGCCCCGGCGAGCGGGACGACTCGGTGGACGAGACGCGGCCGCTGCCGCAGCTCGACCCCGACCGGCCGCGGCCGAGGCCCCAGTGGGCCGAGGAGACGCCGCTCGACGACCTGCCCACGCTGGCCGACGAACTGCTCGGCCCGCACCGGGGCGAGGGTGACGAGGGCGAGGACGACGACCGCCGCGGCCGGCGCTAGTCCGCCTCGTCGAGCGGCCCGCCGCCCCGGCAGCCGGCGCTGCCGAGCGTCAGCTCGCCGTCGGGCGTCTCCAGGCGCAGCGCGTTGACGGTCAGCGCGCCGTCCGCCCCGGCGAGCTGCTCGTTGAGCACCACCCGGCCGAGGCCGTCCGGCAGGTGCACGACGGTGTCGGGCGCCGGAGCCTGGTCGAACGTCAGGGGGTCGCGGCCCGGCAGGGTCAGGCCGGCGTCGGTGAGGGCCACGAGGCCGGTCGTGGCCTGGCCAGGGCCCGCCGAGCAGTCCGCGCTGACCGGCCCGGTGGTCAACGTGCCGCCCCCCAGGTCAAGCGTCAGCGCCTCGACGCCGGCCCTGGCAGCGGTCTGGCCCGTGGTGTCGTCGCCCGTGACGCTGGCCGTCGCGGCGAGCGCGGTGCCCGAGGGCCCGCCCTCGGAGGCGGCCGCGCCGACTTCGACCGAGTCCACGGTGACCCGCAGCGGGCCCTCGGGGTAGTGGGCGTGCGCCTCGACGACGTCGACCCCGCCGAGGGTGGAGGCCAGGCCGAGCGCCGAACTCGACCCGGGCGCGACGGTGTCGGCCGGCGCGGCCGAGGCGGTGGTGGCGTCGGTGGCGGCGGCGAGTGCCCCGCCGACCAGCAGCAGTGTGACGGCCGTCGCCAACCACGCCCCCGTGGCCGGCCCGCCGAATGACATGCGCATCATGCGGAGAACATCACATACGCCCGCTCGTTCGGCGTGAATTCCTCCGAACGGCGGCGCTGTCGGTGCCGTGCCGCACAATGGTCGTCGTCGGTCGTAGCGGTGGAGCGGTTCCGACGCGGTTCCGGCGGTGGAGAGGAGCGTGGGCATGGCGGTCTGGGACGACCTGGTCGGTCAGGAGCGGGTCGCGGCGCAGCTCGCCGCCGCCGCGCGGGACGCGGACGCGTTCGTCACCGCCGTCGAGCGCGGCGAGCAGCCCGAGCTCTCCGGCTCGGCCATGACCCACGCCTGGCTGTTCACCGGCCCGCCCGGCGCCGGCCGGGCCGCCGCGGCCCGGGCGTTCGCCGCGGCGCTCCAGTGCGTCAGCCCGGACCGCGCGCTCGGCGGCCAGCCGGGATGCGGCTTCTGCGACGGCTGCCACACCGCCCTGATCGGCACCCACGCCGACGTCGAGGCCATCCGCACCGACCTGCTCACCATCGGCGTCAAGGAGACCAGGGAGCTGGTCCGCCGCGCCCAGCTCTCGCCCGCCTCCGGGCGCTGGCAGGTCATCGTCCTGGAGGACGCCGACCGCCTCACCGAGGGCGCGGGCAACGTGCTGCTGAAGGCCGTCGAGGAGCCGGCGCCGCGCACCGTCTGGCTGCTGTGCGCGCCCTCCATCGAGGACGTGCTGCCCACCATCCGCTCCCGCTGCCGCCAGCTCTCGCTCCGCACCCCGCCCGTCGGCGCCGTCGCCGACCTGCTGATCCGGCGGGACGGCGTCGAGCCCGAGGTGGCGCACGCCGCCGCCCAGGCCACCCAGGGCCACGTCGACCGCGCCCGTCGGCTCGCCGTCGACGAGCGGGCCAGGGCCCGCCGGCTCGCCGTCCTGCGGCTCCCCGAGCGCGTCGGGGACGTGGGCGGCTGCCTGCGCGCCGCCCAGGAGTTGGTCGACGCCGCCGCGGAGGACGCCAAGCAGCTCGCCGAGGAGCTGGACGAGAAGGAGACCGAGGAGCTGCGCGCCGCCCTCGGCGCCGCCGAGGGCAAGCGGCTGCCGCGCGGCACCGCGGGCGCGATGAAGGAGCTCGAGGACCGTCAGAAGCGCCGCGCCACCCGCACCCAGCGGGACGCGCTCGACCTGGCCCTCACCGACCTCACCGCCTTCTACCGGGACGTGCTCGCCCGCCAGTTCGGCTCGGCCGTGGCCCTGTCCGGCGGCGAGAGCGCGGCCGCCGTCGAGCGGGTCGCCGCGGCCTCCCGCCCCGAGCAGACGCTCCGCCGGATGGAGGCCATCCTCGAGTGCCGCACCGCCCTCGACCGGAACGTGGCGCCCCTGCTCGCCGTCGAGGCGATGACCATGGCCCTGCGCTGAGCGGATACGCTCCTTGGGCAGGCCGCACCACGGACAACGGGGGAATGATGCGCGCACCACGCAAAACCGCCCTGACGCTCTGCGTCGCCACCGCCCTTCTGGCCACCGCCTGTACCTCCAGGGGCGGGCCGCCCCTGGAGTCCGACGACGGCTCGTCCGAGGCCACCGGAACCGTCGAGCCGCCGCCCGACGCCCCGCCCCTCGAACCGCTGCCCGAGGCGATCCCGGCCGAGCTCCAGCCGTACTACGAGCAGGAGTTGAGCTGGTCCGACTGCGGCGGCGGATACGAGTGCGGCACCCTCACCGTCCCCCTCGACTACGAGAACCCGGGCGGCGGCGACATCGACCTGCGCGTCACCCGCTCCGCGGCCACCAACCCCGACCAGCGGATCGGCGCCCTCCTCATGAACCCGGGCGGCCCCGGCGCCTCCGCCGTCGACTTCACGCAGAGCTCCGCCGAGTACATCTTCCCGTCCGAGGTGCTCGCCCGCTACGACATGGCCGCCATCGACCCGCGCGGCACCGGCGGCAGCCAGCCCGTCGAGTGCCTCGACGGCCCCGCGATGGACGAGTACACGCTCACCGACCGCACCCCGGACGACGAGGCCGAGGAAGAGGAACTCCTCGCCGCCTTCGATGAGTTCGCCACCGCCTGCGCGGAGAACTCGGGCGAGGACCTGCTCTCCCACATCTCGACCATCGAGACCGCCCGCGACATGGACGTGTTCCGCGCCGTCCTCGGCGACGACCAACTGCACTACCTCGGCTTCTCCTACGGCACCAAGCTCGGCGCCGTCTACGCCGGCCTCTACCCGCAGAACGTCGGCCGCCTCGTGCTCGACGCCGCGGTCGACCCGCGCCTGCCCACCCTCTACACCGACCGCGAGCAGTCCGGCGGCTTCGAGACCGCGTTCCGCTCCTTCGCCGAGGACTGCACCTCGTCCTTCCCCGACTGCCCGCTGGGCTCCGAGGGCGCGGACGACGCGTCCAGTCGCCTGAGCGCCTTCTTCGAGCAGGTCGACGCCGAGCCGCTGCCCACCGGCGAGGACCGCCAGCTGACCGAGTCCCTGGCCACCACCGGCGTGGCCAACGCGCTGTACGCCGAGTTCCTCTGGCCCGACCTCCGCCAGGCCCTCTCGTCCGCCATCAACGACGGCGACGGCGCCGGGCTGCTCTCCCTCGCCGACGACTACAACGAGCGCGGCCCCGACGGCTCCTACGGCAGCTCCAACTTCGCCTTCCCCGCCATCAGCTGCCTCGACAGCCCGGCGGGCAACGCGGACGTCGCCGAACTCGAGACCACCATCGGCTCCTTCGAGGACGCCTCACCCACCTTCGGCCGCGACTTCGCCTGGGCCACCCTGCTCTGCGCCGCCTGGCCGGTCGAGCCCACCGGCGAACCCGTGAGCATCGCCGCCGAAGGCGCCGCCGACATCCTGGTCGTCGGCACCCTCCGCGACCCCGCCACCCCCTACGCCTGGGCCGAGGGCCTGGCCGACCAGCTCTCCTCCGGCATCCTCCTCAGCTACGACGGCGACGGCCACGGCGCCTACGGCGGCAACAGCCCGTGCGTCGACTCCGCCGTCGACCGCTATCTGCTGGAGAACATCAGCCCGGAGGACGGAACCACCTGTTCGTGACTGGGATCATGTACCCATGCCGTGCATCCGCTTCCGCACCGCCATATCGGCGAGATCCATGGGGGACCCCCTGCCCCCGGAGGTCACCGAGCATGAGCTCGACACCCACCTGACCAGCTGCTTAGACTGCCGCCGCTGGTCCAAACACCTCCGCGCCCTGCGCGAGGCGACCGACGACCTCCTCCGCAGAAGGCGTTCGGGCGCACCCCCCAAACCTGTGTAGACTAACCAGCGCTGTACCCCCAACGGGGGCCCGCAGCGCCTCGCCGCCTTAGCTCAGTCGGCCAGAGCGACGCACTCGTAATGCGTAGGTCGAGGGTTCGATTCCCTCAGGCGGCTCATCCGAGAACCCCAGGTCAGATTGTTCTGACCTGGGGTTTCGTCGTTCAACGGACGCGTCGCCGTCGCCGTGGGGGAGGGCCTCTGTTGCCGGCCCCTTCATCGGTTACAGGTGGACCGTCGTCCGCAGCGGGAGGTCCGTGACCGAGGTGCCCACGAACAACTCGTAGGGGCCGGGTTCGTAGTGCCAGCCGTTGGGTTGCCAGTCGGCGAAGGCGCGGTGGGGGAGGGGGATGGTGAGGGGGACGGTCTCGCCGGGGGTGGCGGTGATGGTGGTGTGGGTGGCGAGCCAGCGGGTGGGGCGGTCGAGGGTGGAGTGGGGGCGGGAGAGGTAGACCTGGATGACCTGCTTGCCGGGGCGGGGGCCGGTGTTGGTGGCGGTGAGGTGGATGGTGTCGGTGGTGGCGGTGAGGTCGGCGAGGGTCCAGGTGGTGTAGCCGAGGCCGTGGCCGAAGGGGTAGGCGGGGGTGGTGCCGGACTTCAGCCAGGCGCGGTAGCCGATGTGGATGTCCTCGGTGTAGTGGAGGGCGCCGTCGGTGGGGGTGGTGTCGAGGACGGGGACGTCCTCGGTGGTGGCGGGCCAGGTGGTGGGGAGGCGGCCGCCGGGTTCGGTGTGGCCGAGGAGGACGTCGGCGAGGGCGTTGCCCATCTCCTGGCCGGCGAAGTAGGTGACGAGGAGGGCGGAGACGTCGTCTCGCCAGGGGAGGAGGACGGGGGAGCCGGAGTTGACGACCACGACGGTGGGGGTGCCGGTGGCGGTGACGGCGGTGACGAGGGCGTCCTGGTGTCCTGGGAGGGCGAGGTCGGTGCGGTCGAAGCCCTCGGACTCGACCTGGGAGTTGGTGCCGACGACGACGATCGCGACGTCGGCCTCGGCGGCTGCCCTGGCGGCCTCGGCGATCAGGGTGTCGGGGTCGTGGGGTGCGGTCTTGGTGCCGAGGGTGATGGCGAAGGTGCCGCCCATGGCCCGGTCGCGGGAGGTGAGGTCGAAGGTGACGCGGAGGGCGAGCGGGGTGCCGGCGGTGACGTGGAGCGGGGCGGCGATGGCGGGTGGGGCCAGGAGGCTGGCGCCGAGGTCCTGGCCGACGGCGGTCGCGGTGTCCTCGGTGAGGAGGCGGTCGTCGACGTGGATGCGGCCGGTGCCGACCGAGGCGAAGCCGAGCAGGGTGTCGCCGGTGGCGTCCGGGGTCCAGGTGACGGACAACTCGATGGTGGCGGCGGTGGTGATGGGCGCGTCGCCGCCGAAGTAGACCAGGGCGGTGGAGCGGCGGTCCTCGCGGAAGAGTTCGGTGCCTTCGGCGTCGAGGAAGCGCACCAGCATGCCGGGTTCGCCGGTGGCCGGGTTGGTGATGTGGGAGAGGGGGAGTTCGGTGAGGCCGTCGTGGGCGACCGCGCCCAGGGCATGGGTGACGTCGGCGTGGGGGAGGGCGGCGCGCAGTCCTTCGAGGGGGCTGACGACGTGTTCGGGCAGGACGGTGGCGGAGCCGCCGCCCTGGGTGCGGGCGTGCTTGGCGTTCTGGCCGATGACGGCGACGCGGCGCAGGCCGGCGGGGGCGAGGGGCAGGGTGCCGTCGTTGGCGAGGAGGACGGTGCCGGCGGTGGCGGCGTGGCGGGCGAAGGCGACGTTGTCCGAGGCGGTGAGGCGGGGTGGCGCCGCGGGCTCGTGGCCGGCGAGGGCGCCGACGCGGGAGGCGAGGAGGAGGATGCGCCGGACCTTGCGGTCGATGGTGGTCTCGGGGATGCGGCCCTCGCGGACGGCCGTGACGAGGGCCTCGCCCCAGGGGCCTTCGGGGCCCGGCATGACGAGGTCCTGTTCAGCCTCGGCGGAGGCGAGGGAGCGGACGGCGGTCCAGTCGCTGACGACGACGCCGTCGAAGCCCCACTCGGACTTCAACGGGGTGTCCAGCAGCTCGTGTTCGGTGGCGGTCACGCCGTTGATCGCGTTGTAGGCGGACATGACCAGCCAGGGGCGCGCCTCGACCACGGCCTTCTCGAAGGCGAGGAGGTAGAGCTCGCGCAGCGCGCGCTGGGAGACCTCGGTGCTGGCGGTGAAGCGTTCGGTCTCGTAGTCGTTGGCGACGTAGTGCTTGGGGGTCGCGGCGACGCCGTGGTCCTGGAGGCCGCGCACGAAGGCGGCGGCGAGGTCGGCGGTGAGGACGGGGTCCTCGCTGAACGCCTCGAAGTGGCGGCCGCCGAGCGGTGAGCGGTGCAGGTTGATGGTCGGGCCGAGGACCACGTCCACGCCCTTGTGGCGGGCCTCGGCGGCGAGCACGGCGCCGTAGCGGTAGGCGAGGTCCGGGTCCCAGGAGGAGGAGAGGGCGGTCGCGGACGGCAGGTTGAGCGAGGGCGAGCGTTCGTCCCACACCTCGCCCCGCACCCCCGACGGCCCGTCGGACAGCACCATGCGGCGCAGGCCGATCGACTCGACGGGCCAGGTCGTCCAGAAGTCCTGGCCGGTCAGTAGCTTGACCTTGGTCTCCAGGGGGAGTTCGGCGACCAGCCGGTGGAGTTCGGGGGAGTCGAGGGTGAGGGGCATGAACTTCTTCCTTCAGTCGGTCACGCGGGTGACGCGGATGGCCGTGTACGGGCGGCCGGGGAGTTCGACGCGCAGGGTGCCGCTCGCCGCGTCGGCGACGCGGTCGACGGTCATGGCCCAGGTGTCGAGCACGTCGACCGCGAACCGGCCGTCCGGCGGGAGGACGACGTTGCGGAAGCGCGGGCGGTTGAAGCCGAAGTAGACCAGCTCGTACTCGCCCGCGACCCCGCCGCGCGGCGCGTCCCACTCGGAGGGCAGCGGGTCGAGCACCCCGGTGGGGGAGTCGGCGACGACCTCGGTCAGGAAGGCGATGCGGGCCGGGCTGTCGCCGACCAGTTCGCCGCCCTTGGACCACCACAGCTCCTCGGCCTCGTTGAGGATGGTCTCGCCGTGGCCCACGTACCCGCCGCGGACCGCGCCCTCCCAGAACCGGCGCACCATCTCCTCGCCGGTGAGGTTGCCCCAGCCCTGGTCGATGTCGCCCTCGTAGCCGCACTCGTCGATCACGACGGGCTTGCCCCAGCGCTTCCGCCACTCGTCGGTGTTCTCGGCGGTGCGGTAGACGTCGACGCGTTGCACGCTGCAGTGTGTGATCCACGGCCGGGAGTGGTCGTAGAAGCCGAAGCAGTTGTGGATCGAGGTGAGGTGTCCCGCCGGGTCCTCCTCGGTCACGAGGGCGGCGAGCCGCTCCCAGTCGTCCTCGGTCCTGGTCCGGATCAGGTCGTACTCGTTGGCCATCGACCACCACACGTTGGAGAACGCGGCGAGGCGCCGCACCACGTAGCGGGCGAGCCGGTCGTCGGCGGCCCGGCCGAGCTCGGCGAAGCCCCAGCGGTCGTAGGGGTGGAAGAGGATGACGTCGGCCTCGACGCCGAGTTCGCGCAGTGCCAGGACCTCGTCCTCGAAGCGGCGGAAGAAGGCGGGGTCGAAGCGGGTGGTGTCCCAGTCGCCCGAGCCCGAGGCGCACCGGGGGAAGGGGAAGAGCTCGGGGTCCTCCGTGTTGTAGAGGTACGCCTTGGGGAGCACGCACATCCGGACCTTGTTGAAGGCGCTCTCCGCCAGGGCGCGGCGGGTGGCGGTGCGCAGCCGCTCCGGCTGGTGGGTCCAGGCGTAGGCGGTGGTGCCGATCGGCAGGTACCGGGTGCCGTCGGCGTGCCGGAAGTGGTGGCCGTCGGCGACGCGCACCGGGCCGTGCCGGCCGGGGGCCGGGGGGCCGCTCACGAACGAACCGGTGAGGCCGTCGAGGGAGCGGGCGGTGGACGAGGTGGTGAAGGTCCAGACGGCGGCGCGGTCCGGCATGAACCTGATGCGGTACGTGCCGTCGCCGTCGTAGAAGCCGCCGGCCCGCAGCTCGCGCTCGCCGTCGTCGAAGGTCGCGGTCAGGTCGACGTCGACGAAGGGGTTGCCGTGCGCGGGTCCCGCGATCTCGATCTCGAACACGTCCCACTGGGCGCACTGGTCGGGGAACCGGGCCGTGGCGGAGGCGCGCGGCACGTCGGCGCCCTCGTACGCCGGGTCGGGCGGGATCGGCGGCTCCTCGGGCCGCGGGTCGCCCGCGCCCTGGTCGTCGATGGCGGCCAGTTCGGCGAAGAGGCGCTCGCGCAGGGTGGGGTCGGCGGCGGCCGCGGTGTCGTGCTCGACCACGACGCCGATCGGCATCCCCCTGAGCTGGCCGAGCATCGGCGAGTTGACGACCCCCGGCAGGTACCTGGCGAGGACGGCGCGCGCGGCGTCGTTCTCCAGGGCGGCCGAGATCCTGGACGTCGGTGTGAACACGGTCAGCTCCTCAGCAGCTGTTGACGCTCGGCCCGGCGGCGCTCCTGGGCCGCCGGGTCGGGGACCGGGGAGGCCAGGAGCAGCCGCTGGGTGTAGGGGTGGGTGGGGGCCGAGGTGACCTCGGCGCCGTCCCCGGTCTCGACGATCTCGCCGTGGTAGAGCACCGCGACCCGGTGGCTGATGTGCCGGACCACGCTCAGGTCGTGCGAGACGAAGAGGTAGGCGACGCCGGTGGACTGCTGGATGTCGACGAGCAGGTCGAGCACGTGGGACTGGGTGGAGAGGTCGAGCGCGGAGACCGGCTCGTCGCACACGACGAGGCGGGGGCCGAGCGCCAGGGCCCTGGCGATCGCGATCCGCTGCCGCTGCCCGCCGCTGAACTCGCGGGGGAGCCGGTCCCCGGCGTCGCTCGGCAGCCGGACCTGGTCCAGCAGTTGCCGCACTCGCCGCTCGGCGTCGCGCGCAGAGGCGCCGCGCACGCTCAGCGGCTCGGCGAGGATCTCGGTGATCCGCATGGACGGGTTGAGCGAGGTGTAGGGGTCCTGGAAGACGACCTGGATGTCGGAGGCGAGGGCGCGGCGCTCGGCCCGGCCGGCCCGGGTGATGTCCCGTCCGTCGAAGACGATCCGGCCGCTGGTGACGGGCGCGAGGCCCAGCACGGCCCGGCCCAGGGTCGTCTTCCCGGAGCCCGACTCGCCGACGAGCCCGACGGTCTCGCCGGGGCGCACGTCGAGGCTGACGCCCTTGAGCGCCCGGAACGGCGGCCGGCGCCAGCCCCGGGTCGGGAAGTCGACGACCAGGTCCTCGACGGCAAGAAGTGGCGATGTCATGCCGTGACCTCCGTGGTGGCGGGGGCCTGGTAGGCGGCCCTGGGCGGTGCGCCCTCCAGCGTGGCGCCGAGCAGCTGGCGGGTGTAGGGGTGGCGGGGGTCGGCGAAGATCTCCCGGACGCCCGCCACCTCGACGAGGCGCCCGTCGCGCATCACGGCGACCCGGTCGCAGACGTCGGCCACCACGCCGAGGTTGTGCGTGACGAGGACCAGCGCCATGCGGTGCTCCCGCTGGAGGTCGCGCAGCAGGTCGAGGATCTCGGCCTGGACGGTGACGTCCAGCGCGGTGGTGGGCTCGTCCGCGATGAGCAGGTCGGGTTCGCAGGAGACGGCGCCGGCGATGAGGACGCGCTGCGCCATGCCGCCGGATATCTGGTGCGGGTAGGAGGCGAAGGCGCGGCGCGGTTCCGGGATGCCGACGCGGGCGAGGAGTTCGAGCGCGCGCTCGCGGGCGCCGGTCCGCGACATGCCGAGGCGGGTCCGCAGGGGTTCGACGAGCTGGTCGCCGACCGTGAACGAGGGGTCGAGGTTGCTCATCGGCTCCTGCGGCACGTAGGCGATGCGGGTGCCGAGCAGGGACTCGCGGGCCTTGCGGGGCGCGGTCGCCAGGTCGACGCCGTCGAACCTGATCGCGCCGGAGAGCACGGCGCCGCCCTCGGGCAGCAGGCCGAGCACCGCGAGGGAGGTCTGGGTCTTGCCGGAGCCGGACTCGCCGACCAGGCCGAGCACCTCGCCGGCCGACACGTGGAGCGAGACGCCGTCCACGACCGGCCGCCAGCCGTCGTTCCCGTCGCCGTAGCCGACGGTCAGCCGGTCGATCGCCAGCAGCGCGGACTCCGGCGCGGGCGTCGGGTCCGGCGTGTCGACCTCCGCCACTGGGGCGGGCGTCGCGGGTCGTGGGGTGGCCGCGGACTCACCGGAGCCCTGGAGCGCGTCCCGCACGGCGTTGCCGAGCAGCACCAGCGAGGCGCTGGTCAGGCTCAGCAGCAGCCCCGACCAGAGCAGGATGCCGGGGGCCCGGTAGATGTTCTGGAAGCCCTCGTTGAGGATCATGCCCCAGCTCGGCCTGGTCAGGTCGCCGAGCCCGAGGAACTCAAGGCCGGCCTGGATGGCGATGGCCAGGCTCATGATCATGGCCGCCTGGATGACGATGGGTGCCCGGACGGCGCGCAGCACGTGCCGCGCGATGATCCGCCGGTCGGAGAGGCCGGCGACGCGCGCCGCGTCGACGTAGAGCTCGTTGCGCACCGCCACCACCGAGGAGCGGACCAGGCGGTGGAAGGACGGCGCGAGCAGCACCCCGAAGACGCCCATGGAGATCCAGATCGACGGGCCGACGGCGGCCCTGACCGCCAGCAGCACCATGACCCCGGGGAGGGCCATCACCAGGTTGGTGAGCCATCCTGAGATCCCGTCGGCCCAGCCGCCGTAGTAGCCGGCGACCAGCCCGGACGGCACGCCGAAGGACAGCGCGACCGCCAGGGCGAAGGCCCCGCCGAGGAGGCTGAGCTGGCCGCCGTGCAGCAGTCGGGAGAGCAGGTCGCGTCCGGCGCTGTCGCCGCCGAGCGGGTGGTCGGCCGACATCGGCGCGAGCACGTCGGCCAGCTGTGAGTCGTTCGGCCCGTGGGCGGCGAGCACCGGCGCCAGGGCGGCGCTGAGGACGATGAGCAGCAGCACGGCGGCGGCCGTGGCGCCGAGGGGGTTTCTGAGTACCTGGGCGGTCAGTCCGCGTCGCTCGACGCGACGGTCGGGACCGACGGCCGGGGCCGCGGTGGCTTCGGTGGTCATCGGACGCGCGCCTTCGGGTTGAGGAAGCCCACCGCGATGTCGATGAGCAGGTTGACGACGGTCACGAGCACGACCGTCACGACGACGACGCCCATCACCATGGGGATGTCGCCCCTGGTCGTCGCGTTGACCGCGAGCAGTCCGATGCCCGGCAGGGCGAAGATCTGCTCGACGAAGACGGCCCCGCCCATGAGCCCGATGAACTGCAGGGCGAGGACGGTGAGCCCGGGCCCGCTCGCGTTGCGCAGCGCGTGGCGGAGCAGCACCCGGTGCCGGGGCAGGCCCCGGCTGCGGAGGGTCCTGATGTAGTCCTGCCGCAGGACGTCGATCATGGCGCCGCGTACCTGCTGGGTGGTGGACGCGACGGCGCCGATCGACAGGGCCGCGATGGGCAGGGTGATGGTCGACAGCCAGCCGGCCACCGAGAGGGAGAACGGGACGTAGCCGGTGGCGGGGAACCAGCCGAGCTCGACGGCGACGACGAGCGCGAGGAGGAGCGCGATCCAGAATCCCGGGAGGGCGTAGCCGGCCACGGAGAGGAGCTGGACGGCCCGGTCGAGCCAGCCGCGCCGCACGGCGGCCGCGGTGCCGAGCAGCACCGAGACGACCGCGACGACCAGGGTGGTGCCGATGACCAGGGTGAGGGTGACCGGCAGCCGGTTCTCGAGCGCCTGGGCGACGGGTTCGCCGGTGAACCAGGAGCGGCCGAAGTCGCCGCCGAGGGCCGAGCCGAGCCAGTCGAAGTAGCGGGTGACCAGGGGTTCGTCGAGGCCGAGTTCGCCGGCCTTGGCGGCGACCTGGTCCTCGGTGGCCATCTGGCCGAGCAGCCGGCGGGCGATGTCGCCGCCGGAGAGGAACATGGTGGCGTACGCGATGCCGCTGATCACGAACAGCAGGACGACGCCGGCCGCCAGTCTGCGGACGATGTAGGAGAGCATGGGTGGTCGTCCTCCCCGGTCACGCCGACGGCGTGTAGTTGTAGACGGAGGGCACGTTCTGCTGGGTCTGGAGGACCACGTCCGTGCCGTCGTTGACCGCGTAGGTCTCGTCGATCCAGAACCAGGGGGCGAACCAGGCGTGGTCCACCATGTACTGGTTGATCTCGCCGAAGAGCTCGGCCTGTTCGCCGTCGTCGGCCGCGGGCACGGCGTCGATCAGCGCGCTGAGCTCCGGGTCCTGGGCGTGGAAGGGGTTCCACGCGGAGTCGGGCGTCAGGTAGGAGTTGACGAGCGTCCAGTCGACGGGGGCCCCGAGGAACATGAGGCTCATCGGGTAGTCGCCGGCGAGCATCCGGCTGATCAGGTCCTGTCCCGCGTCCTCGTAGGTGACGCGGATGCCGATGTCGGCGAGTGACTGGCGGATGATCTGGAGCGTCGGCTGGTCGAAGAACGCGCTGGTCGGCATCGTGATGTCGAAGCCGTCCTGGTAGCCGGCCTCGGCCATGAGCTCGCGGGCCAGCGCCGGGTCGTGGTCGTAGGTGTCGTTGAGCGCGGGGTCGTAGGCGTCCGAGGCCTCGCTGAATATCTGCTGGGTGGGGGTGCCCTGCCCGTCGTAGAGGGCTTCCAGGATGCGCGGCCCGTCGAAGGCGTGGTTGATCGCGCGGCGGACCCGCTCGTCGCCGAGGGCCGGGATGGTGGTGCCCGTGCGGTCGAAGATGATCAGGCCGACCCAGGAGACGTGGATGTCGGGCCTGACGATCTCGATGCCGGCCCGCTCCGCCTCGTTGACGTTGTTGCGGTTGCTCAGGTTGCCCGCGTCGACCTGGCCGGTCTTGAGGGCGTTCAGCAGGGCCGTCTCGTCGGGGAAGATGTCGAAGCTCAGCCGCTCGTAGTGCTGGAGCGAGGGGTTCCAGTAGTCGTCGCGCCGGGTGAACACGTAGGACGAGCCCTGGACGGTCGCCGAGGTGTCCATCACGTAGGGGCCAGATCCCGCGGGCACCGTGGCGAGGTCCGGTGAGTCGAAGGCGGCCGGGGAGGCCATCAGCCCGGCCGCGTCGCCGAGGTGGACGAGGAGCGAGGGGTCGGGGGCGCTCAGGTGGAGCTCGACGTGGTTCCGGTCCACCACCACGACCTCCTCGAGGAGGGCGAGGTAGTGGCCGAGCGGGCCCGTGCCGTCCCGGAACCGTTCGAGGTTCTGTTTGGCCACGTCCGCGTCGAAGGCGACGCCGTCGCTGAAGGTGACGTCGTCCCTGAGGGCCATGGAGAGCACGGTCCTGCTCTCGTCGTACGACCAGTCGGTGGCCAGCATCGGCGCGAGACCGCCGTCCGGCTCCCGGCGGATCAGGGTGTCGTAGGCGGCCTGGAAGTAGGGGACGTAGTTGGCGTCCCCGGCCTGCGCCGGATCGAAGGAGGCGGGCACCACCGTGCTGCCGAGCACCAGGTCGTCGGCCGAGCCGCCGCCCTGGTCGACGTAGCCGGCACAGCCCGTCAACAACAGTCCGACGGCGGCGACCATGCCGATCGCGCTGCGCGTTCGTCGCAATGAACGCATAAGGTGACTCCTCGGCTTATTACGTCATCGTAATGCGATGGTGGTGGAGTGGTGGATCATGCTCCGAGCAGCGCGGCCCTGACGAGGCGCTGGGCGGTCATGGCGTCGTGGTCGGCCTGGGCGGCGCGCAGCCGGTCCAGGTCGAGGTGGGCGGCGCGGTCCTCGAGGGCGCGGAGGGTGGCGACGGACTCGCGGACGGCGTCGGTGGGGTCCTCGCGGTAGGGGAAGAGGTCGAGCTTCAACGGCTCCGACCAGCCGATCTCGCGGGTGACGTGGAGGAACTCCAGGGTCTCGACGAGGTGGAGGGCGCCGGCGGTGAGGTCGTCGTCCCACTCGCGGTAGTTGTCGTCGAGTTCGATGTCGACCAGGCGGCCCATGGAGTGGGCCAGGGTGAGGGCCTCGGCGGGGTTCTCCTTGGCGAACAGCGAGTGGCCGAAGTCGACGACCAGGCCCACGTTGTCCACGCCCGTCTGCTCGATGGCCAGCAGGCTGGCCGCGGCGGTGGACCAGAACAGCCGGTTGCGGGGCTCCTTGAGCTTGTACTCGATGGCGAAGGTGACGTCGGGGTGGTTGCGGGCGACGTCCCTGACGCCCTCGATCGCGTGCCGGCGCAGGGTGGCGTAGTCGACCTGGAAGGGGTAGTCGTAGCCGTCCTGGCCCGGCCAGAACTTCACGTAGCGCGCGCCGAGGTCGGCGGCGACCTGGACGGCCTCCTCGGCCAGTTCGTGCGCCGCGGCCCGGGTCGCGGCGTCCGGCGCGGTGAACGAGCCGCTGCGGAACCGGCGGTCGTAGATCACCGGCGTGATGTTGGTGGCGACCAGGCCGTGCGTGTCCAGCGCCGCCTTCACCTCGGCCACCGAAACCCCGGGGTCGAACGGGTAGTTCAGGTCGAGCCCGACCAGCTCGCCCGAGGCGGCGGCCAGCTCGATGGTCCGCAGCGTCCCGACCTCGGGCCCGTAGCCGTCCGTCGCGTACCTGTCGATGATCCGACCGAAGGACCACATCCCACCGGCGAAGGCGCGGGTTGCTGAGGGCGGTGCGGACGTCATTGGCGCTCCCTGAATTTTTATTCAGCACTGCATCTTCTTGACGGTCGGGACCGTAGAACCGGTGAATGGCGCGTGTCAAGGTTGTTGCGGATGGTTCTTGTGGCCCCGCAAAAGGGGATGGAACGGCGCGGGCTTGACGGTGCCGAGGGATGCGCCGCAGTATCGGGGTAATAAACATCAGCAATTGAATGGATATTCACATGCTGCGCTCTGACCCTCCCGCGGTGGCGCGCTACCGGGAGCTGCGGTCGACCGTTCGCGCCGAGGAACCGGAACGGGCCGCCCCGCTCCTGCGCGCCATGGCCACCGACGTCCGGCTCGACGTGCTGGACATGATCGACCGGGCCGGCATGGGCCACATCGGCGGCGACTTCTCGGTGACCGACATCCTGGTCACCCTCTTCGGCGCCGTCCTCGACGTCGACCCCGAGCACCCCGACGCGCCAGGGCGTGACCGCTTCGTCCTCAGCAAGGGCCACAGCGCCGCCGCCCTGTACGCGACCCTCGCCCGCTGCGGCTACTTCCCGCGCGCCGAGCTGGCCACCTTCATGGCCCCGTACTCCGACCTCAACGGCCACCCCAACCGCCGCAAGGTCCCCGGCGTGGAGACCAACACGGGACCGCTGGGGCACGGGTTCCCGGTGGCCGTCGGCGCCGCCATCGGCGCCCGGCTGCGCGGCGACGGCAGCCGGACCGTGGTCGTGCTCGGCGACGGCGAGCTGCAGGAGGGCAGCAACTGGGAGGCGGCCATGACCGCGGGACACCAGCGCCTCGACCGGCTCACCGCGATCGTCGACCGCAACCGGCTCCAACAGGGCGCCCGCACCGAGGACACCGTCGGCCTCGACCCGCTGGCCGACAAGTGGACCGCCTTCGGCTGGGAGGCGCGCGAGGTCGACGGCCACGACCACGCCGCGCTGTGCGCCGCCCTCGCCCCGTCCACCACCGGACGGCCCGTCGCCGTCGTCGCCCACACCGTCAAGGGCAAGGGCGTGTCGTTCATCGAGGACCGCGCCGAGTGGCACCACAAGGTGCCGAACCAGGACCAGGTGCGCGCCGCCGCGAAGGAGCTCAGCAGGTGACCGAGACCGTGCCCGAAGCAGTGCCCGAAGCCGTGTCCGCAGCCGGTCCCGAGACGAGCGGCCGGCCGTTCGCCGACGCCCCCGCGTACGACTGCCGCGGGACCTTCGCCGAGGAGCTGAGCAACCTCGCCCGCGAGGACGAGCGGGTGGTCGTCGTCTGCAACGACTCCGTCGGCTCCAGCAACCTGGTCGCCTTCCGCGAGGAGTTCCCCGACCGGCTGATCAACGTCGGCATCGCCGAGCAGAACATGGTGGGCGTCGGCGCCGGCCTCGCCAACGCAGGGCTCGTCCCCTTCGTCTCCGCCGCCGGCCCCTTCCTCACCGGCCGCGCCCTGGAGCAGATCAAGGCCGACGTGGCCTACAGCGGGCTCAAGGTGGTGCTGTGTGGCCAGAGCCCCGGCATGGCCTACGGCGAACTCGGGCCGACGCACCACTCCGTCGAGGACCTCTCCTGGCTGCGCGCCGTCGCCGACCTGCCGGTCGTGGTGCCCACCGACCGGGCGCAGACCAGGGCCGCCGTGCGCTGGGCGTACGCCCACGAGGGGCCGAGCTACCTGCGCGTCCCCCGGTTCAAGGTGCCCGACGTCGTCCCCGCCGACGCCCCGTTCGCCCCCGGCCGGGCGCTGGTCCTGCGGGACGGCACCGACGTCACGCTGGTGGCCGTCGGCACCCTCGTGCCACGCGCCCTCGACGCGGCCGAGCGGCTGGCCGCCGAGGGCGTCTCGGCGCGCGTCCTCAACACCCCGTTCGTCGACCCGCTGGACGAGGCCACGCTGCTGCGCGCCGCCGAGGAGACCGGCGGCATCGTCGTCGCCGAGGAGGCCACGGTCAGCGGCGGGCTCGGCGCCGCCGTCGCCTCGCTCACCGGCCAGCACCACCCCACCCCGCTGCGGCTGCTCGGCGTGTCGGGGTTCGCGCCGACCGGCAGCGCGGAACACCTGCTGGAGCACTTCGGCCTCACCGTCGACGGCATCCACCGGGCCGCGCGCGAGGTCCTCGGCCTGCCATCCTCGGTCTCATGACCAGGGATCCGCTGCTCCTCGCCGTCGACCAGGGCACCTCCGCCACCAAGGCGCTGCTCGTCGACGGCGCCGGGCGGGTGGTGGCCGCGGCGTCCGCGCCCCTCGACGTCGCCCACCCCCGACCAGGCTGGGTCGAGCAGTCGCCCGAGGCGATCTGGGCGAGCGTGGTCCGGGCGGTAGGCGATTGCCTGGCCGGGCAGGACCCCGCCCGGGTGGCCGGGGTCGGCCTCTCCAGCCAGCGCGAGTCCTGCCTGCTGTGGGAGCGGGCCACCGGGCGCCCCCTCGGGCCGATGCTCGGCTGGCAGGACCGGCGCACGGCCGACGCCCGCGCCGAGCTGCTCGCCGCGGGCGTCGGGCCCGAGATCAGGGCGGCCACCGGGCTGCCGTTGGACCCCATGTTCAGCGCCCTGAAGGCCGGCTGGCTGCTCGACCGCCACGACCCGGAGCGCGTCAGGTCGCGGCGCGGCGAGCTCTGCCTCGGCACCGTCGACTCCTGGCTGCTGTGGCGGCTCGGCGGCGGCGCCGGGCACGCTGAACACCTCGTCGAGGTCGGCAACGCCTCCCGCACCCAGCTGCTGAACGTCCACACCAGGGAGTGGGACGAGCGGCTGCTCGACCTGTTCCGCGTCCCGCGCGCCGTCCTGCCCCGCGTCACCGCCTCGACCGGTCCCTTCCCGCCGGTGCGCGGGCTGCCCCCGCTGCTGGACGGCACCCCGGTCGCCGCGGTGCTCGGCGACTCGCACGCCGCGCTCCTCGCCCACGGCGTCCGCGCGCCGGGCAGCGTCAAGGTCACCTACGGCACCGGCTCCTCCGTGATGGGGCTGATCGACGCCCCGGCCCAGGCCGAGGGCTCGCCGCTCTGCCTCACCGTGGCCTGGGACGACGGCGCCCCGACCTACGCCCTGGAGGGCAACATCCGCTCCTCCGGCGCCACCCTGCGCTGGCTCGCCGGCCTGTTCGGCACCGACGAGGCGAACCTCGCCGCCCGGGCCGCCGCCGACTCCGGCGGGGTGCACCTGGTCCCGGCCTTCGGCGGCCTCGCCGCGCCCTGGTGGGACAACGACGCGACGGGCCTCGTCTCCGGGCTCACCTTCGCCACCGGGCTGCCGGAACTGGCCAGGGCCGCCCTGGAGTCGATCGCCTTCCAGGTGGAGGACCTGGTGGCCGGCTTCGACACGGTCGGCCGGCGGATCGACACGCTGCTCGCCGACGGCGGCGCCACCGGCAACGCCACGCTGATGCGGCTCCAGGCGGACACCTCGGGCCGCACCGTGCGCCGCCCGCACGCCGGCAACCTGTCCGCGCTGGGCGCCGCGCACCTGGCCGGACGCGCCCTGGGGCTCACCACCCCGGAGCGTCTCGCGGCCGCGCGCGGCCCCGAGGACGTGTACCGGCCGCGGTCTCCCGAGCCGGAGCGCGCCCGCCGCGTCGCCGCCTGGCACGACGCCGTCGCCCGGGCGCGGCTCCGCCCCGAGCCGGCCCCGGGCCCTCATCGGCCCGGCGGTCAGTAGGGTTCGGGGTGTGCCCCAGCGTCCAGACCTCTCCGACCGCGACTCCGTGGACCGGCTCCGCCTGATCGTGCGCGTGGCCCGCATGTACCACGAGCGCGGCATGCGGCAGGCCGAGATCGCCGGCGCCCTCGGCCTGTCCCAGGCCAGGGTCTCCCGCCTGCTGCGCTCCGCGACCGAGCTCGGCGTGGTCAGGACCGTCGTGGTCGCCCCGCCCGGCATCCACAGCGACCTGGAGGACGCGCTCGCCGAGCGCTACCAGCTGACGGACGTCGTGGTCGTCGACGGGGACGACCTGCCGGGCCACTCGCACACCCTGCTGCGCGCCCTCGGCACCGCCGCCGCCAGCTACCTGGAGACGGCCTTCCACCCCGGCGACCTGATCGGCATCTCCACCTGGAGCGAGACGCTGCTCGCCGCCGTCGACGCGATGCGGCCGGCCAAGGCGCCGGGCGCCGCCAAGGTGGTCCAGCTCATGGGCGGCGTCGGCGACCCGCAGGGCCAGGTGCAGGCGACCCGGCTCACCGCCGGCCTCGCCGAACTGACCGGCGCCACCCCGCTGTTCGTCCGCGCCCCCGGCATGGTCGGCTCGGTGGAGGCCCGCCTTTCGCTGCTGAACGACCCGGCGGTCCGCGAGGTCAGCCAGGCGTGGCAGCAGCTGACCGCCGCCCTGGTCGGCATCGGCAGCCTGGAGCCCTCGCCCCTGCTGCGGCTCAGCGGCAACGCGGTGACCGAGGACGACATCGCGCGGCTGCGCGCCCTCGGCGCGGTGGGCGACATCTGCCAGCGCTTCTTCGACGAGAACGGCGTGTACGTCGACGCCGGCCTCGGCGAGCGGACCGTCGGCATCTCGGTCGACCAGCTGCGCACCGTGCCGCGCCGCATCGCGGTGGCCGGCTGGGAGCGCAAGTACACCGCGGTGCGCGCGGCGGTCCGCGGCCGGTGGATCACCGCGCTCGTCACCGACATCGCCACGGCCCGCCGCCTGCTCGAAGAGCCCTGATCACGCGGTGGGCGAACTCGCCGACTCGCTGCCGCCGTTGGCCTGAGGCGGAGCGCCGCCCGTCGCCCGCCGCCCGGGGAGCGACCGGGCGACGACCCGGTTCCGCCCCACCGCCTGTGGTGTCATCACGGGTGCGGGGGCTGCCGCTTGTGAGGCCGGAAAGCGCGGTGCCATGCTGATCGGCATGTCCGCCGCGTTGCCCGACTACGAGTCAATTCTCGGCGAGGTGAGGGAGATTCGCCGGTTCGGCCTGCCGCGCCTGCGTCAGCTCGCGGTGCCGTCGCTGACCGCGGCCGCCGCGGCGTACGACGACGTCGAGGGCTTGCTGCGCGCCGGTGTGGCGCGGGTGGACGCCGGCACGCTGCGCGAGGCGGCGGCGTACAGCCTCGGCCTCGCCCGGGGGACCAGGGACTGGCCGGCCGCCGACCGGCGGCGACGGGCGGCCGAACTGTACGGGGTGAGCGTCGAGCGGTTCCGCAAGCACCAGGAGGTGGTGGTCCTGGGCGAGGTCGCGGAACAGGTGGTGCGGATCGCGAGCGGGGCCGACCCGTCGGCGTCCGGCGTGACGGCGGTGCGTGCCACGACGCACCGGACGCTGCGCGTCACGGTGGGCCGCGCCGAGGTGCCGGTCGTCCTGCACGCGCACCCGGTGGACCTGCTCCGTGACGTGGACGTGGTGGTCTCGCCGGCCAACGTCTTCTTCGCCCTGCCCGAGGCGTACAAGTCCTCGGTGTCGGCGTCGTTGCGGCGAGCCGGCGCGGTGCGCGACGCCGGAGGAGGGCTGGTCGAGGACCCGATCCAGGACGAGGTGCGTGAGTGGCTGACCGGGCATCGACTGCTCGGCCGGCCGGCGCTGCCCGGCACCGTGGTGCCCACCGGCTCCGGCGCCCTGGCGGCGCAGGGGGTGCGCCGCGTCTACCACGCCGCCATAGCGGTGCCGCGTGCTGGGACCAACGACTACGACGTGCTGCCGAGCGACGTGACCCGTGCCGTCACCCGGGCGTTCGCGGTGCTCGGCGCGGAGTCCCCAGCCTTCGACCCGCCCCTGCGTTCGGTCTGCCTACCCCTGCTGGGTTCCGGCCGCGGCGGCCTGTCGCACGAGGCGAGCCTGGCCGCTGTCTGGTCGGCGGTCGAGGCCGAACTGGCCCGCGGCGCCGACTGGGACGTCCACTTCGTGGTGCGTGACCCCGCCCGGGGGGCGCTCGTCGAGCGGCTGCTTCTCGCATGAACGCGTTCGGTGTTCTCGCGACGGCCGCCGCCGAGTGGGAGGAGATCGGTCCCCGCGTCACCGGCGACGCCGAACTCCGCGCGCTCCTCCGCGAGATGCGCGCCGCACCCGCGGGCAGCGAGCGCCGTGCGCTGGCGGCGGGTCGCGCGGCGCGCGCGGTGGCGCGACTGCTGCCCGAGCGGTTCCCCGACGGTGTCGCGGGCCGCTGGTCCGGCCCGGCGACGGAGGTCGAGGTCCAGGGCCTCACCGCCGCCGACCTCGCGGTCCTGCTGCTCGACGGCCACCGCATGGTCGGGCCCGTGCTCGGCCCGGTCCGCGATCGGCTGCTCGCCGCGGCCGCCGTGAACGGTGACGAACTGCGCCGCCGCGGCGGCGACCCGGAGGCACCAGGACTGCTCCGGCTGCCGGGCGAGGGCGGAGAACCCCGGTACCCCTCCTTCCAGTTCGCCGCGGACGGCAGCCCGTGGCCCGAGGCCGTGGAGGTGAACGGCGTGCTGGACGCCGCCCGCGACCCCTGGGGCGCCGCAGACTGGTGGCTGTCGCCGAACGCCTGGCTCGCCGGTGCCGTCCCGGCCCACCTGGTCGGCACGGCGGCGGGCGGCGCGCTCCCGGCCACCGCCCGCTACCTGCTGGAGGGAGACTGACCGCATGGGGAGGTTTCCGCCGCCGCCCGCGCTGCCGGGAACGCCGCGACGACACGTGCTCGCCGCCGGCACGCTCCTGTACCGGGTGCACTCGGCCAGGCGCGCCGCCACCGCCTTCAACCCCGTGCCGGCCCACTGCCTCTACGGCGGGGGCCGGTTCGACGGCACGCGCTGCGACCCCTACGGCTATCTGTACGCCGGCCTCACCGTCGAGGCCGCGATCTGCGAGACGCTGCTGAGATCCGTGCCGTTCGAGGCGTCCGACCGGCCGCGCCTCCTGCCACGCCGCACCGTGCGCGGGCGGCGCGTCTCGGTGCTGCGGCTGGCCCGCGAGGTGCGGGTGGTGCCGCTGGTCTCCGGGCGCGACCTGGCCGCGGTGGGCCAGGACTCCTGGCTGGTGCAGGCCGAGGCCGCCGAGTATCCCTTCACGCGCGACTGGGGTCACTGGATCAGGGCCGGCGCGGGGCCCGACGCCCAGGGCTTCCTCTGGCCGTCCAAGCGGGAGCCCGCCGACCGGGCCCTGGTCCTCTTCGGCGACCGCTGCGCGGACGGCACGCTCGTTAACGCCGACGTTCCCCCGGTCGACCTGGACACGCCACGGGGCACCGGCTGGCTCAACGCCGTGCTCGAGGGCTACCTGGCCGCCGTGCCGCCCGAGAGCGGGGCGGCGTGAGCGAGACCGAGCCCGCCGCGCGCGTGGCCCGTGACCGGTCGCCGGCCGGCGCGTCGAGCCCGGCCCGGCACGAGCGGGACGGCACGGCACCGGACCCGCGGGAGGCCGAGGACCGCCTGCGCCTCGCGTTGGCGTTCGCCGAGCGCTACCAGGAGACGGAGGAGATGGCCGAGCGGGCCGCGTTGGCGGAGGAGGCGTTGCCCCTGCTGGAGGAGGCGTTGGCCGAACAGCGGGAGCGGCCGGGCGAGGCGGCGGACGTCGCCCCGCTCCACGCCCACCTGGCCGACCTGCGGCACGAGCGCGGCGCCCGCACCAGGGACGTGGCCGACTTCCTCGCCGCCGCCGGCCACTTCCGGGCCCTGCTCGATGCCGGGCTGCCCGAGGCCGACGCCGCGGGGCTGCGGTTCGGCCTCGCCAGGTCGCTGATGCTGGCCGGCATGGCCACCGACGACTCGGACGATCTGGAGGCGGCGCGGCGGGAGTTCGACCAGCTGCTGGAGGACGTGCCGGGCGAGGGGCGGGAGACCTGGTGGCTCCGGGAGGCGCTGCTCCGTCGCGCCTACCTCAGGGCCGCTCTCGCCCTGCGGCGGCGGGACACGCGGCAGGCCGCGCTCGCCGAGACGGAGATCGAGCGACTGCTCGCGGAACCCGACGCGTTGACGGTCGTGCCCGCCGTCTTCCTCGACCTGTTCGCCCGGCTGCTGTACGAACGCGCCGCGGCCAGGGACGACGAGGCCGGCCGCGAGCGG
The DNA here is from genome assembly GCF_042722465.1 of Streptomyces sp. NPDC127098. Taxonomy (NCBI): domain Bacteria; kingdom Bacillati; phylum Actinomycetota; class Actinomycetes; order Kitasatosporales; family Streptomycetaceae; genus Streptomyces; species Streptomyces sp. NPDC127098. The sequence continues at coordinate 50,892 of NZ_JBHXFJ010000008.1, read as the reverse complement.
GCGCTTCGCCTCCTGCGGCACACCGTCGACGCCTGGGACGACGCCGGGGACGGCACGACCGCCTGGATCCCCGGGGCGCTGCTGGTCGGCCTCCAACAGCAGCGCTACCTGGACGACCGGGACCCGGACCGGCTCGCGGACGTGGTGGCCGGCGCCGAGCGGGCGCTGAGCTGCCCGGACCTGGAACCCCTGGTGTGGCGGGCCTGCCGGGTCGCGCTGCTGTGGGCACGGCATGAGCAGGCCGAGCTCGGGCTGCTCCCGCCGGGCGCCGAAGAGCTCCCCGCGCCGGGCGAGCTGATGGCGAGTCTGCGAGCGGTCAGCCGGAGCATCCAGGAGGGGCTGGCCCACGTCGACTTCAGTGAGCGTGCCGACGCCGGGGCCACGACCACCGACCTGTCCTACCGACCAGAACGGGCGGCCGCCACCTTCGACCGGCTGTACGCGGACTGGGCGGCACACGAGGGCGCGGCGGGGCACGCCGAGGCCGCCCTGTACCTGCTCTCCACCCTCTTTCAGTTCGACCCCCGGGGCACGCACATCACCGAGGAGCAGCGGGGGGCACTGATCGACGCGGCCCTGAACGCCCCAGGACGGGACGACGCCTGGCGGGCCCGGGCGCACCTGGTGACAGCCGTTGCCCGGTTCCAGGAGGGCGCGGCCACCGGCGACTACCGGCTGGACGAGGTGCGCCACCACCTGGACCTGGCCGAGGAACTCGGCGCCTCCGGGCCCGCACTCGTCAGCCTGCGGATGATCGAGGCGACGCAACGCGGCCGGTTGCTCGGAGGCCGGGACGACCTGGAGTCCGGGCTGAGGGCGGCCGAGGAGGCGATGCGGGCCGTGGCACCCGACTCCTACCGGGGGCGGCTGCTGGCCGCGGAGGCCGCCGTCATGGCGGGCGGCGAGGCGGTTCGGCGCCGGGACCTTCCCGCGGTGGACGGCGCCGTCGACCGGGTGGTCGAGGTGCTCGCGACGCTGGCCGCCGACGACCCGGCCGGCGTGGACCTCTGGGTGGCGCTGGAGAACCTGGCCCTGGAACGCGACGGCCTGGCCCGCGCGTCGGGCCTCCCGTCCCGCCCCTCGCCGGCGGCCCGCAGGACCGTGGCCGAGGTGCGGCGGGGCGCGGCCATGTTCCCGCGCGGCCACGGCGGCTGGGTGCTCGGCTCGACCGGCCTCGTGCGCGCCGCCCGGGCACTCGAACGGCGGGACCCGGGCGGGGTGAGGGAGGCGAACGGCCTGCTTGAGGAGGCCCTGGAGCTGGTCGGCGAGGGCTCCGAGGCCTGGCTGCGCTTCGCGGCCTCGCTCGGGGCGAACCACCTCGCACTGGCCGGCGTCGAGCCGCTGCCGTCCCGCCGCGCCGCGCTCCTGGCCCGGAGCGTCGGCCTGCTGGAGCGGGCGGTCCAGGTCGCCGAGGGTCCGGCCAGCCCGGTGTGGGCCGACGCCAACCTCGCGCTCGCCCGTGCCTACCGCGCCCGGGACGGCGTCGGCGACCGCCTCGCTGGCCGCCGGACCGGACTGGCGGGTTTGCGTGGTCTCGCCTGGGCCACGCTGCTCCAGGCCGGCACCGGGCACGCCGCCGATGCCGCCCGCGCGGCCACCGCCGGCGCCCTCGAGGTGGCGGCCTGGTGCCTGGCCGACGGGGCGCCGGCGGAGGCCGTCCGGGCGCTCGACGCGTGCCGTGGCCTGGTGCTCCACTCCGCGCTGACGTCGGCCTCGGTGCCCGAGCGGCTGGAGACCGAGGGGCGTGCCGACCTGGCCCGCGAGTGGCGCGCCGCCACCGGGAAGCGCGACGGGCCCGGCAGCGACCTGCGGCGCCGGGTGTTCGACGTGCTCACCGGGCAGGCCGGGAAGTCGACGGCCAGGCAGGCGCTGCTCGACCCGCCGGAGACGGAGGACATCGCTCGCGCGCTCCGGGCCACCGAGGCCGACGCGCTCGCCTATCTGGTGCCCGCGTCGGACGACGGTGGCGGTGCCGCCGTCATCGTCACCGCGCGCGGCCGGGTTGGCTCGATGCCGCTGCCGCGACTCGACGAACGGGCCGCGCCGTTGCGGGCGTACGGACCCGCGGGGCGGGACGCCCGCGACCTGGGGCCGGTGGACGAGGGGGCCGCCGGCTCCTCGCCGCGCCGACAGCTCGACCGGTTGTGCTCCTGGGCCTGGTACGCGGCGATGGACCCGCTGCTCGACGTCCTGGCGCCGGAGGCGACGTCCGGGCGCCCGCTCAAGCTGGTGCTGGTTCCCATGGGCTCCTTCGGCGTCGTGCCCTGGCACGCCGCCTGGGGGCCGGCGGCCGGTGGTGGGCGGCGGTACGCGATCGAGCGCGCCGAGATCTCGTACGCCGCGTCCGCCCGGCTGCTGTGTGAGGTGGCCGCGAGAATCCCCGCGCCGCCCGGCGACGCGGCGCTGGTGGTCGGCGACCCGACGGGTGACCTGCGGTACGCGGGTGAGGAGGCGGATGCCGTGCAGCGGGTGCTCTACCCGGCTGGCCGCTTCCTCGGCCGGCGCGCGGACGGCCCCGTGGACGGGGCGGGCACCCCGGCCGAGGTGCTGGCGTGGCTGCGCGGCGCCGCCAGCGCCGGGGCCGTGCTCCATCTCGCCTGCCACGGCACGGTGACGGAGGGGGCCGCGCACAGCGCTCATCTCTCGCTCGCCGGCGGCGACCTGGCCGCCGAGGCGCTGACCGAGGCACATGGCGCGGGACCGGCCGGGGCCAGTCTCGTGGTTCTCGCCGCCTGCCGTAGCCACGTCTCCGGGCGTGGCCACAACGAGGCGTACAGCCTGTCGACCGCCTTCCTGGTCGCGGGGGCCCGCTCGGTGGTGGGCTCCCTGTGGCCGGTTCCGGACGACGCCACGTCGGTGCTCATGTTCATGACCCACTGGTTCCTGCGTCGGGAGGGCGAACCGCCGGGCCGTGCGGTGCGCCGGGCCCAGCTGTGGATGCTCGACCCGGACCGGCGGATCCCGCCGGCCATGCCCACCTCGCTCGCCGAGCGGGCGCGGGCCGCCGACCCGCACGAGTTGGCGGCTTGGGCCGGCTTCATCCACCTCGGCAGGTGATCACGGCACGACGGTGCGCAGCGACAGCGTGTACGTCGTCCAGTCGCCGGGGCCGCGCTCCACCGGCGCCGGGCCCAGGTCGCGGTGGGCGCCCCCGGGCGGCGCCAGCCGCAACGTCCCGTCGACGGCCTGGCCCGAGGCGATCCGGTGGGCCGCGGTGGCCGGGTCCCAGGCGTCGAGGTGGAACGGCACGGTGTTCAGCTCTCCCTCCGCCACGACGAGCTTCAGCCAGTCGCGGACGGTGGCCCCGGACCTCGGCACGCTGCCGGCGGGCAGGGACAGCTGCACCGGGTCGCCGTCGAGCGCGTGACCGGTGCGGCCCGGGCCGACGAAGTCGCCGGGGAACAGCACCGAGTGGCTTCGATAGCTGTCGGTGAGGTTGAACAGCGCGCACCACAGCGTGCGGTGCGAGCGGTTCCGCAGCCGGATCGCGACGCGCGGGGCCCGCCAGCCGCTGGCCGTCCTGGTGTACCGGCACACCAACTCCCGTACCCCGTCACCGGGAGACAGCGCCCCCTCGTCGCCCTCGACCGGGACGACCTCCACGCGCACCGGGGAGCGGGCCAGCGCCGCGGGGTTCTCCAGGTCGCGGATCTGGTGCCAGCGCGCCAGATGGACCAGGCAGGCGGCGACCCGGCGGGCGTCCCCGGGATCGCCGAGGGGCAGCGGCGCCACGAAGGCGCTGCCGTCGCGGCGCAACACCTCGGCCCGCCCGGCGGCGGCCCGGACGCGGAGCAGCAGCAGCCCGGCCGCGGCGTCGGCCGACGCCTCCCGGCGCAGCAGCGGGGAAGGCATGCCGCCGGGCCCCACGGTGCGCAGCGCGTCCTCCAGCAACTCGGACTCGGCCCGGCCCGCCGCCTCCACGGTGACCATGGCAGGCGGCAGGTCGAGGGCCGACAACGCCACGGGGTACACGCGTTCCGGGTCCGGTTCCCACCCGGCCGGCCACACCAGGGTGCGGTCGCGCAGGATCTGCCTCGCCCGCACGGTGTGGGCGGGTCCGGCCGTGGCCCGGCCGGTCACAGTGAACTCCGTGCCGTCGCCGCCCGGCCGAAGCCCGTGCGCGCCGCCGCAGTCCACCTCCCAGCCGTCCCGGCCGAGGCGCAGCAGGTGTGGCGCCGGAGCCGTGGCCCCGGTGGTGCCAAGGAACGGTCGGTCGGCGGGGCCGCCGGGGTGGTGGGGGTGGAGCACCGGGTGCTGCGCCTCGGCGGCCACCTGCACCCGGGCGTGTGCGGCGGCGAGCAGTTCGCGGCAGGTGGCGCCCCGGTACGCGCCGGTGCCGAGCACGCTGAGCAGCGCGTGGGTGAAGAGGCCGTGCGTCCGGCCGTCCACCACGTCCTCGTGGGCGAGCTGGTCGAGGCGGCTGGCGGCGAGCAACACGTGGCGCTGCCCGGCCGGTTGGGCGGGTGAGGCGGTCGCCGTGGCGTCGCGTGGGGCGCGCCATCCGGGGGCCGGGGGCAGGAAGCGGGCGACCAGCCGGCTCTGGCGCGTCGCGCCTCCCGAGTAGCAGCAGTCGAGCACGGCGACCGTGTGCCCGCCGCCGGCGGCCACCGCGTCGAGCAGCTGACCGAGCCGGCTGTCCACGAGCGGTCGGTCGGCGCAGACCAGCGCCTGGCACCAGCCGGTGGCCTCCTTGCGCACGTCCTCCGGCCGCTCGGCGGGAAACCTGGTGCCGTGTCCCGAGAACCAGAACAGGGCGCTGTCGTCCGGGCCGCACCGCCCCAGGTGCTCGGAGACGCCCTCGGCGACGGCCGCCGCGGTGGCCTCGCCGTCGCGCAGCACCAGCGGACGCAACCGGTCACGGACCCGCTGCCGCAGCCATTCCTCCACAGCGGCCACGTCGTTGAGGCAGCCGCGCAGCGACCGCTCGCCGTGCGTCGAGTAGTCGTCTATGCCCACGAGGAGTGCGTACAGCGTGCCCACGGCCGCAAGTGTGGCAGTGCGCCCGGGCGGTCCGGGGGCGGCCCCGGTCGGTTGCCGGGCGAATTCGGGGCGTCTTTTGACCACGAGTCGTCAATCGGCTGCCGGGGAGGCGTCGGGTCTCTATGCTGGGAGCCGCCCGGGGGAGCTGATGCCAGGTCAGGCGCGCGACCGCGAACGGCTCGGGCAGTCGGGGGACATGTGGCGCATTACGAGCAACCACGCCGGATCGTGCGGCCGGTCGGCACGGAGCGGGGGGGCGCGCCGGCGGTGAGCGCCGCCGGCGCGCGGCGGGCCCCCCCCCGCGCCGGGGCCCGTGGGGGGCCCTGGCACAACCCGGAACACGGCTCCCCGGCGCGCCACGGTCTTCCTGGTGACGTGCCGGGGCAGCAGGGTGGAGCACGTACCACCAGACCCCACCCGCCTTCCACGCTGGAGAAACGTGCTGAACGTCAAGGCCTACGCCGCGACATCCCCCACCGGGCCCCTGGCCCCGACCACCATCGAGCGCCGGGACGTCGGCCCGCACGACGTGCTGATCGAGATCAGGTACGCCGGCATCTGCCACTCCGACATCCACACCGTCCGCGGCGAGTGGGGTCCCGTGAGCTACCCGCTGGCGCCCGGCCACGAGATCGTCGGGATCGTCGCCGAGGTCGGCCCCGAGGTCACCCGGCACGCGGTCGGCGACCGGGTCGGCGTCGGCTGCATGGTCAACTCCTGCCGCGAGTGCGACGCCTGCCGGCGCGGCGACGAGCAGTACTGCGCCAACGGCATGATCGGCACCTACGGCGCCGTGGACGTCGACGGCACCCTCACCCAGGGCGGCTACTCCACCCACGTCGTCGTCACCGAGGACTTCGTCGTCCGCGTCCCCGAGGCGCTGCCGCTCGACGCCACGGCGCCGCTGCTGTGCGCCGGCATCACCACGTACTCGCCGCTGCGGCACTGGAAGGCCGGCCCCGGCCGCCGGGTGGCCGTCGTCGGCCTCGGCGGGCTCGGGCACATGGCCGTCAAGCTCGCGCACGCGATGGGTGCCGAGGTCACCGTGCTCTCGCAGTCGCTGAAGAAGCGCGACGACGGGCTGCGGCTGGGCGCCGACCACTACCACGCCACCGGCGACCCCGGCACCTTCGAGCGGCTCGCCGGCTCCTTCGACCTCATCGTCAACACGGTCAGCGCCGGCATCGACCTCGACGCCTTCCTCTCGCTGCTCGCCGTCGACGGCACCCTCGTCAACGTCGGCGCCCCGCCGGAGCCGCTGTCGCTCAACGTGTTCTCGCTGCTCATGGCCCGCAAGTCGTTCGCCGGCTCGGCCATCGGCGGCATCCGGGAGACCCAGGAGATGCTGGACTTCTGCGCCGAGCACGGCATCGGCGCCGACGTGGAGGTCATACCGGCCGAGAAGATCAACGAGGCCTATGAGCGGGTCCTGGCCTCCGACGTGCGGTACCGGTTCGTGATCGACGTCTCGACGCTGAACTGAACCGCCACCTCCCGCCCCGTGCGGAGCGCCGCCCCCGAGCGCTCCGCGCGGGGCGCGGCGCTGTCCGGGCCCGGGGGTGAACTCCTCGACGGGCGTGCGTTGTTGGCCGAGGCTTCAACCGGCGGACACGCGTCGCGCGGGCCGGCGTCACCGGGGTTCCCCAATCATGGTCTGGGCATGACAATGCCGACGGGATCCGCTGGGCGCAGACCGGGAGGACGCATGGAGAAGAGAGCGCACATCCGCAGGGCCGCCCTCGTCATCGGCGGCGCGCTGGCGCTGGTCGTCGGCCTGCCCGGCATCGCGCTCGCCGACCCGCCGCGGGCGCTGCCGGCCAACGCCGACGCGCTGGAGCGCACCTTCCAGCCGGCCTACGACTACGACACCGACGGCTGCTACCCCACCCCCGCCATCGGCCCGGACGGCACCCTGAACGGCGGACTCAACCCCAGCGGCGCCCTCAACGGCCAGTGCCGCGACGCCTGGGACCTGGACAACACCAACGGGTACGCCCGCACCAGGTGCGACGGGGAGTGGTGCGCCGTGATGTACGCGCTCTACTTCGAGAAGGACCAGGCGGTGGCGGGCAGCGGCCTCGGCGGCCATCGGCACGACTGGGAGCACGTCGTCGTCTGGGTGCGGAACGACCAGGCGCAGTACGTCGCCACGTCGGCCCACGGCGACTTCGACATCTACCGCGCCGACCAGATCCGTTGGGACGGCACCCACCCCAAGATCGTGTACCACAAGGACGGCGTCAGCACCCACTGCTTCCGCCCCGCGAACTCCAACGACGAGCCGCCGGAGAACCACGAAGGTACCTGGCAGTACCCGCCGCTGGTCGGTTGGAACGGCTACCCGGCCGGGCTGCGCGACCGGCTGGGCCAGGCGGACTTCGGCTCCGCCACCTTCGGGCTCAGGGACGCCAGCTTCGCCTCCCACCTGGACCGCGCCCTGCCCGACGGGGTGCCGTTCGACCCCTACTCCTGAGCGCGGCGCCCGGCCCGCCGGATCGCCCCGGCGGTTGCGTACAGTGGGGTCAGGCACAAGAAGTAACCGACCCCGACCCCGTGGGAGCCACCATGCCGACCTCTCAGCCCACCGAGACCCCGGAGCACGTGGAAGAGGTGGAAACCGTGGCGGAGGCGCCGGCGGAGGCGCCCGGGCTCATCGTCCTCGGCTCCGACGCCGGCCCGGTCTGCGTGGACGGGGTGTGCCAGCTGTGAGCACCCTCCGCGTGGACGTCTGGTCGGACGTCGTCTGCCCCTGGTGCTTCATAGGCAAGCGCCGCCTGGAGACCGCCCTCGCATCCTTCGAGCACGCCGACGACGTCGAGGTGCGCTGGCACAGCTTCCAGCTCGACCCCTCCCACCCCGTGGGCGTCCGCGAGCCCACCTTCGACGTGCTGGCCAGGAAGACCGGCGGCTCGCCGGCACAGGTGCGCGAGATGACCCAGCGGGTCACAGAGCTGGCCACCGCCGAGGGCCTGACGTACCGGCTGGACCGCGCCGTGTCGGTCAACACCCTCGACGCCCACCGGCTCGCCCACCTCGGCGCCGCCCACGGCCTCGGCGACCGCACCCACGAACGGCTGCTCGCCGCGCACCTCGGCGAGGGCCAGGTCGTCGACGACCACGAGACGCTGGTGCGGCTCGGCGTCGAGGTCGGCCTGCCGGAGGACGAGATCCGCGAGACCCTGGCCGGCGACGCCTACGCGGCCGAGGTGCGGGCCGACTTCGCCGAGGCCAGGCGCCTCGGCATCAGCGGCGTGCCGTTCTTCGTGCTGGACGGCAGGTACGGGGTCTCGGGCGCCCAGCCCACCGAGACCTTCGCCGCCGCGCTCCGGCAGGCCTACGAGGGCGCCGCCGCCGGCCGCTGACGCGGCAACCTCACCACAGGAGCAGCACGGTGATCGCGGTCAGCGCGATCACCGCGACGAGCACGGGGCCGAGCGGGGCGCCGTGGTCGGCGGCCCGTGCGTCGTGCTCGGGCCGCAGCTCCGGGTGGCGCAGCAGTGCGCGGATCTCCTCGACCGCCCGGGCGGCGCGCGGCTGGTGGCCGAGACGGCGCTCCAGCCAGGCGAATCCGGTGAAGGCCAGCGACACCGGCTCCGCGCCGCCGACGCCGAAGCGGATGTCGTCGCCGTCGTGCCGCACGGTGGTCAGCCGCTCCCACGGGATGTGCCGCACCCGCCAGCCGCCGGCCAGCCACAGGCCCCGACGGTCCGCGGTGATCCGCCAGTTGAGGGCGGTGGCGCTGGCGCCGAGGGTGGCCGGCAGGCCGAGCAGCAGCAGCCAGTGCGGGGCCGGCTCGCCGGAGCCGAGGGTGCTGACCAGGCCGAGCTGGGCGAGGAGCAGTCCGAGGCCGACGAACCGCGAGACGGCGCCGGCCGACCAGCTCAGCGGCTCGGTGTTGGGCCCGAGCCTGGCCGCGGCGGCCTCCACGGCCGCGCCGGAGACGGGGTCGGCCGCCACGGCCCGGCGTCGGGAGCGGCGGGGGCGCGGCTCAGGCGCGGGCCGCGGCGCCGCCGGCCGCGCCGCCCTGACCGGCGACGTGGAGCACTCGAGCACGGGCTCGTCGAAGGCGACGGCGAGCAGGGCGAGTTCGCCGCCCGGCCGGGGCGCGCCGTAGAGCACGCCCTCGCGCAGCGGCGACGGCTCGTCGGCGTCGCGCAGCGCGCCGAGGGCCGCGTCGAGCGCGGCCCTGGCGGCCGACCCCGCGTCCGCGTCCGTGCCCTCCTCCGCGTCGTCCAGGGCGGTCAGCGAGTCGAAGGAGAGCACCGGCCGGGCGCCGGCCGGGTCGTCGACCGGGTGCACCACCGTGCGGCCCCGGTGGTCCTCGGCCACCAGCACCCGCAGGGTCGGCAGCGGCGTGGAGCGCAGCGACTGGGCGCGGCGCCGGCCGTCCAGGCCGTTGGCGAGGAAGCCGACGCCCGGCACCCCGAGCAGCAGCATCAGGAACTGCCAGCCGGCCGCGTCGTAGGGCTCGGCGACCAGACGCAGCCAGTCGCCGTCGACCAGCACCGCGATCTCGCCGCCCACCGGGTAGTCCTCGGCGTAGGCGCCGACGGTCCTCGGCTCCTCCTCGCCGGGCAGCGTGAGGGAGATCTCGTCCTCGCCCTGCCGGGTGACCTCGGCCCTGACCACGGTGGCCCGGGCGGCGCGTGCCTCGAAGTCGGAGACGCCGCGCGCGCCCTGCCAGGCCGCGAGCGTCGCGCCGGCGAGCAGCAGCGAGCCGACGGCGAGCGAGAAGGTGCCGCGGTTGAACGCGGCGGCGGCCGGTGGCAGCGGGTGTCGCGCGGGTCCCGCCGCGTCCAGGGCGAGCCGGCGCTGCGCGTGGTACGCGGCCCGCCGGTGGCCCGCGCTCGCCAGCGCGAAGCCGGCGGCCAGCAGCACCGCGAGCCGGCCGACGTCCTCGGCCGCGCCGAGCGCCGAGTCGGTCAGCAGGCAGAGGGCGGTGGTCGGGCCCAGGGTCAGCAGGGCGAGGCCCGGCAGCCGCCAGACCCAGTAGAGCTGGAGCAGCGCGAGGCCCGCGAGCAGCGCCCCCGGCCACTCGGGGCCGCAGGGCGCCGCCTCCGAGCAGACCGGGACCGGCGACGCGGCGAGCGCGAGGACACCCGCGACCAGCAGCGCGCCCACGGCCCACCAGGGCCGGGACCAGCGGGCGGGCCCCGCCGCGAGCCAGCGGTGCGCGTCGGCGGAGCGCCAGTCACGGGTGCCGCCCGGTATCCGGTCGGGCGGCAGCGGAACGATCTCGCGTTCGATCACCCGTGCATTATGAGGGCCGGTCGGCGACGGCCCCTCACCGCCGGCTGCGCGCCCGCACCTCCTCCGGGCTCAGGTAGGCGTCGGTCTGCTCGAACTCCCGTACCGTGCCCGAGTGTTCGCCGAGGAAGCCGATGCGTACGAAGTCGTCGCCGACCGCCGCGTTGAGCAGCCAGTTGGCGCCGGTGCGGAAGCGCGCCGCGCTGGTCGGCAGCGTCGCGAGGTGGTAGCCGCGGGCCACCAGCTGCGCGGGGAAACCCGTGAGTTGGATGCCGAACGGCTTGGAGACCGCCTCCCGCCCGCCGAGGTCGACGACCAGGCCGAGGTCGCGGTGGCGGTACGGCGTCATCGGGTGGCCGCGCAGCCGCGCCACCAGGTTCTCGGCCGCGTGCCGGCCCTGCCGGGTGGCGTGCTGCGCGGTGGGGGCGCAGACCGCGCCGTCGCCCCTGGCCAGGTCGGGCACCGCGGCGGCGTCGCCGAGGGCCAGCACCCGGTCGAGTCCTGGCACCGTGAAGTCGGGGTTGGCGGCGATCCGGCCGCGCACCGTCTCGCAGCCGAGCGAGTCGACCAGAGGGCTGGCGGCCACCCCGGCCGTCCAGATCAGGGTGTGCGAGGCCAGCGTGCGGCCGTCGGTGAGGGTGACCGAGTCCGGGCTGACGGACCGCACCGTGGTGCCGAGCGAGATGTGCACTCCGCGTTCGCGCAGCAGCCGCAGCGCCTCGGCGCCGAGCCGCTCGCCCAGCTCGGGCAGCAGCTGGGGGGCGACGTCGAGCAGGTGCCAGCGGATCAGGTCCGCGTTGAGCCGCGGGTAGTAGCGGCGGGCGGCGGCCGCGGTGAGGCGCTGGAGCCCGGCCAGCGTCTCGGTGCCGGCGTAGCCGCCGCCGACCACCACGAACTGGAGTCGGGCGGCTCGCTCCGCCTCGTCCAGGGTGGCGGCCGCCAGGTCGAGTTGGGCGATCACGTGGTCGCGCAGGAAGGCCGCCTGCGCCAGCGTCTTCATGCCGCGGGCCTGCTCGCGGAGGCCGGGGATGTCGAAGGAGCGGGTGACGCTGCCGGGGCTCAGCACCAGGTGGTCGTAGGAGAGGTCGAGGGTGCGGCCGTTGATGGTGCGGACCACGCAGACCTGGGACCTCGGGTCGACGCCGAGCGCCCGCCCCGGCACCAGGTCGGTGCGGCGCAGCAGCCGGCGCAGTGAGGGCGCCACCGACTGCGGGGTGACGACGCCGGCCGCGACGTGCGGCAGCAGCGGCAGGTAGAGCTGGTAGTCGGCGGGGGAGACCAGGGTGATGCGGGCCTCTTCCGGGCGCAGCCGGCGTTCGAGGCGGCGGGCGCACTCCACCCCGGCGAAGCCGCCGCCGACGATCACGATGCTGGTTCGGTCGTTCGGTGTACCCATGGCTGGTTCCCTCTGCGACGGTTGCCGGCGCGATCGGCCTTGGGGCCCATCGGCTCAGCCCAGGCTTACACGGGACGCCGGGGCTCGCCAGCGCAGCGCCGCCGGACGGCGCGCGCCCGGCAACCATCGGCGCCTCGGCGGCCACTAGTGGGTGACATTGCACCCCCCAACAGAGAGGAACGCGCATGCCACGACGCACGCGCGCCCTGGCCCGCCGCTTATGGCGGTCGGGCCTGGTCGCGGCGCTGACGATGGTGGTCGCCGCGGTGTACGCCAGCCCCTCGGCCGCCGCGAACCGGCAGGCGGCCGCCGAGGTGGCGGCCGAACAGGCGGCGGCCGACGACTGGACCCCGCCCGCCAACCTGGCCCAGGGCCTGGACGAGGTCTGGCGGCACGTGGAGAGCACCTACGGCAACCTCTACGGCTTCCGCAACTACGGCTGGGACCAGCTGATGGCCAACGGCGGCCGGCTCCAGTACTGCGTCCGCTGGGAGTCCAACACGCCGGTGACCGCGCAGCTGCGTGACCAGATCAACGCGTCCGTCCAGCGGCAGTGGACCAAGTGGTTCGACGGCCTGCGCGGCTGGGGCAACTTCCCCTACGCCCAGGTTCCGGTGCAGGTCGTCGGCTGGGCCGCCCGCGACCGCTCGCTGCTGCAGTGGAACGACAACTCGGTCGACCTCTACATCGGGAACCTGGACAGCGGTGGCGCCCCGCGCTGTGCCCCCGAGTGCGACCGCTTCCACCACCAGGACGGCAACTACTCACGCTGTCCGGGCGGCGCGGCACGCCACTTCGACCAGTCGCTGTGGCTGACCGACGGCTTCGGCGGCGGCGCCGGCGGGGACTGGGGCCAGCGGATGGGCCGCGAGTACTACATGGGCGCCGTCAACCAGGACAACATCCATATATTGCTCCACGAGATGGGGCACACACTGGGGCTCGACGACTTCTACGACTGGACGCCCACGGGCGTCGGCGGCTTCCTGATGAAGGCCGGCACGGCCAGCCAGATCACCGAGTTCGACCGCTGGATGGCCAGGGACTTCTGGCGCCATCTGCGGAGCCGCTACGGCCTGTGAGTCCCGCGGCTCAGGCCCGCGCGGCGCCGTGCCTGGCCTGGTGACGGCGGGCCTTTACCCGGTTGCCGCAGCGGGCCATCGAGCACCAGCGGCGGTTGTGCGCCGGGGAACGGTCGAGGAAGCGCAGCGCACAACGCTCGCCGCCGCAGACCCGCACTCGGCGCACGGCCGGCGTCAGCACCAGGTCGATCGCGTCCTGGGCCACCAGGCCCAGGGCGGCGGCCGGGTCGCCGGCCTCCCGCGTGGCACTGCCCGGCGCCAGCTCGTCATCGGCGACGACGAGTTGGCGCACGGGGGCGGGCGCGGCCGTGCCCGCCTCGTTGATCACCTCGACGTCCACGTGGGCCGGCAGCCGGCCGTCCCGCACGGTCAGCACCGTGCGGTCGATCGCCTCCCGCAGCCGGTGCGCGGTGGTCAGCAACCCCTCCTCAGCCGCCGGGGGCCCGGCTGGCGCGCCCGGGGCGGCGAGCAGCCCGGCGCCCGCCAGCCAGCCGACCAGCTCCGGCGGGGCCGGCAGGGTCTCGCGCGGCGAACACCCCCGGTCGAGCAGCGTGTTGACGAAGTCGAGGCAGACCCTGCCTCCGTCCCTGATCCAGCTGTCCCCGGCCACCATGGCTCCATTCTGCCGGGCGCGCCAGGGGAGTTGACGGGGGCCGGACGGCGCAGGGGGCGCATCCCGCCGTCCGGCCCCCTTCGGTGTGCGTGGCCGAGGCGAAGGCGCATCTGAACACCCCGGCCGCGTACACGTTCTGGGATGGGGAAAGGGAAGGTAAAGCGTGCGGTTGTGAAACAGATCACGCGTCCCGGGGCACCCGTTGGGTGGGGCACTCTCGTACCCTGGGTCTCCAGGATCCTGTAGACGAAATGCAATCGGGAGGGGCGTCGGGATGCTGTCCAAGGGGCTGACGCAGGGCACCGTGCCCCGGCTCGAGCGGCCGGGCCCGCTGCGTGAGCGGGTGTACGAGACCCTGCTCGAGCTCATCACGTCCCGCGCCCTCCGCCCTGGACAGCACCTGGTGGAGAGCGAGTTGGCCACCCACCTCGGCGTGAGCCGGCAGCCCGTGCGCGAGGCGCTGCAGCGGCTCAGCACCGAGGGGTGGGTCGATCTGCGGCCGGCGCAGGGCGCGTTCGTGCACGAGCCCACGGACGAGGAGGCCGACCAGCTGCTCACCGTCCGCACCCTGCTGGAGGCTGAGGCCGCCCGGCTGGCCGCCGGGCGGGCCGACGCCGAGGGCATCGCCGCCCTGGAGGAGCTGTGCGACCGCGGCGAGGCCGCCGCCCGCGCGGAGGACGTGGAGAGCGTCATAGAGCTCAACACCCGTTTCCACGCCTCCGTGTTGGAGATGGCGGCCAACGCCGTGCTGGCCGAGCTGATCGGTCAGGTGGGCCGCCGGGTGCGCTGGTACTACTCGCCCGTCGCACGGCAGCGCGGCATGGCGTCCTGGATCGAGCACCGCGAACTCGTCGCCGCCCTCAGGGACGGTGACGGCGAGCGCGCCACCCGCATCATGCGCCAGCACACCGAGCACACCCGGCGTTCCTACCATGAGCTCAGGCCCTCCTGACCTCCCTGTGCACGGGCTCGGTGAGCCCCACGGCCGGTTCCGTCGCCGGTTCCGTCAGTGTCTCCGCCTCCACGTCCCGGCTGATGGGGTGTGGATTGGGCGCGACCTTGCGCGGCCCCTCGCGGCCCGGCTGCCGTAGCAGCAGGGAGAGTCCGGCGGAGAACAGACCGATGGCGCCGGCCAGGATGAACGCGCCCTCGTAGTCCCACGCCGCGACCACGACCGCGCCCATGCCGGAGCCGAGCAGGCCGCTGACCAGCTTCGAGCTGTACACCATCCCGTAGTTGGTGGCGTTGTGGTTCTCGCCGAAGAAGTCCGCGGTCATCGCGGCGAACAGCGGGAAGATCGCGCCGCCGCCGAATCCGGAGATCATCGAGAAGAACAGGAACAGCGGCATGTTGCCGATGGAGCCCGACCACAACACGCCGAACTGCGCCATGCCGAGCACCACACACACGAACGTCAGGGTCTGGCGCCGGCCGTAGAGGTCGGATATCCAGCCGATGACGCCGCGCCCGGTGCCGTTGACGATGGCCTTCAGCGACATCGCGGTGGCCACGATCCCGCCCGCGAAGCCCATGTCGTCGCCGAACGGCACCTGGAAGGCGATGCCGAAGATGTTCACGCCCGCCGTGCAGAGCAGGCAGAACCACATCAGGTACAGCACCGGGGTGCGCCTGGCCTCCGCCGGGGTGTACTGCCGCACCGCCGGCGGGTTCTTCTGCAGCGCCCGCGCGGTCCTGGCGTCGGCGTGCTTCTGCAGCGGGTCGACGTGGTCCGGCCACCAGTTCTTCGGCGGGTCCTTGAAGAACAGCCCGGAGATGCCCACCACCAGCAGCGCGTACACGCCGACCCAGTCGAGCACCACGGTGTAGTTGTCCGTGTCCATGTAGGACGTGAAGAGGAACACGAAGGGCACCGCGCCGTAGGCGAATCCGCCGTTGACGAAGCCGGTCTTGCCGCCCTTCCGTTCCGGGTACCACTTGCCCACCATGTTCACGCTGGTCGCGTAGACGAAGCCGGCGCCGGTCCCGCCGAAGAAGCCGAAGCCCAGGTAGGCCCAGAACACGTTGGGCGCGTGGCTCAGCGCCAGGAAGCCGAGGAAGGCGCCGAGCGCCCCCAGCAGCATGGCGGAGCGGGCCGACAGCTTCTCGCTCTCGCGCCACTGCCCCACCGGGAAGGCCACCGCCGCCTGGAAGAACACCCAGACGCTCAGCAGCCAGAAGATGTTGGTCGAGGACCAACCGTGCGCGTCGTGCAGCGTTTCCTCGGCCGCGCCGAAGGCGTACTCGCAGATGCTGATGCCCATCATCGCGATCCACGGCAGCAGCACCATCGTCCATCGTGGCCGGCCCATGATGTCCCGGTCGGTCTCGCCGACCCGGTAGACCCGCCCGTTGGCGTCCGTCACTTCGCGGAATCGCGCCGTCGCCGGCGCGTTCGCTGTGGTCATAACGTTTCCCTCGCGTCCGAAGAGTCTGGTCAGCGCCCCCTGTCCGGTTCTCTTCGCCACCGGCTCCCCCGCGCGTGGGGCGCGCGGGGGACCGGCGTGCTGAGGTGGTGCGGTTGCCGTCAGCCCGAGGGGGTGGCCCCCCTGGGCGGCAGCAGCCCCGCCGCCCGCGCCCACTGGTACTTGGCACCCAGCGCGGCCACGGGCTTCTCCGTGGTGTACGGATAGGCGACGACGCCGCGCTCGAAGAGGTAGGCCGACGCGGCCTCCACCTCGGTGTCTCCGGCGAGCGACGCCACGACGGGCTTGTGGATCCCCCGGTCCCTGAACTCGCCGACCACCCGTGCCGTCAGCTCCGCGAAGACCATGGGCGGAGTGACGATGGTGTGCCAGTAGCCCAGGACCAGGGCGTGGATGCGCGGGTCCTCGAGGCCGAGCCTGATGGTGGCCTCGTAGGTGGACGGCGGCTCGCCGCCGGTGATGTCCACCGGGTTGCCCGCGGCCCCGAAGGGCGGGATGAACCTGCGGAACGCCTCGTCCAGGTCGGGCGGGATCGTCATCAGGCTCAGTCCGTTGTCCACCACCGCGTCCGACAGCAGCACGCCCGAGCCGCCGGCGCCGGTGATGATCACGATGTTGTCGCCCTGCGGCGTCGGCAGCACCGGCAACGCCCGGGCGTACTCCAGCATGTCGGCCAGGCCCGGCGCGCGGACCACGCCCGCCTGTCGCAGGATGTCGTCGTAGACCGCGTCGTCGCCCGCCAACGCGCCCGTGTGCGAGCCGGCGGCGCGCGCGCCGAGCGCGGTGCGACCGGCCTTGAGGACCACGATCGGCTTCTTGCGCACGGTCTGCCGCGCCGCCTCGACGAAGGCCCGACCGTCCTTCAGGTCCTCCAGGTGCATGGCGACGCAGTCGGTGTTCTCGTCCTCCCCGAAGTAGGTGAGCAGGTCGTCCTCGTCCAGGTCCGACTTGTTGCCGAGCCCGACGATCGCGGAGACGCCGGTGTTGGTGGTGCGGGCGAACCCGAGGATCGCCATCCCGATGCCGCCGCTCTGCGAGGTCAGCGCCACCCCGCCCTTGACGTCGTAGGGGGTGCAGAAGGTGGCGCAGAGGTCCTGCCAGGTGGAGTAGTAGCCGTAGATGTTGGGCCCGAGCAGCCGCACGCCGTGCTCCTCGGCGATGGCCACCACCCGTTCCTGGAGCTCGTGTTCGCCGGTCTCGGCGAAGCCCGAGGGGATCAGCACCGCGTTGGGGATGCCCTTGCGGCCGACCTCCTCGAGCGCCGCCGGCACGAACTTCGCCGGGATCGCGAACACCGCGACGTCCACCTCGGACGAGATGTCCAGCACGCTGCGGTACGCCTTGCGGCCCTCGATGTCGTCGGCCTTCGGGTGCACCGGGTAGATGTCGCCCGCGAAGCCGCCGTCGATGAGGTTGCGCATCACCGAGTTGCCGATCTTGCCGCGCTCGGCCGAGGCGCCGATCACCGCCACCGCGCGCGGCTTCATCAGCCGACCCATGGTGCGCAGGATCTCCTCGCGCGAGTGCCGTCGGCGCTGCTTCGGCTGCTCGCCGGCCAGCACGATCCTGATGTCGGCGACCACCGCGCCCTCGGGCGTGGCGATCACCGGGTTCAGGTCCACCTCGGCGATCTCGGGGAAGTCGTCGACGAGCCTGGAGACCCGGACGATCTGCCCGGCCAGCGCCTCCCGGTCCACCGGCGGCGCGCCCCGCACCCCGCGCAGCACCTCGGCGGCGCCGATGCCGTCGAGCATGGACAGCGCGTCCTCGCGGGAGGCGGGCGCGAGCCGGAAGGTGACGTCCTTCAGTACCTCGACCAGCACCCCGCCGAGCCCGAACGCCACCACCTTGCCGAACGTCGGGTCGGTGACGGCGCCGACGATGACCTCCTGCCCGGGTGGCAGCATCCGCTGCACCTGGACGCCGGCGATCCTGGCCTCCGGGTCGTAGGCCCTGGCGTTGGCGACGACGGTCGCGAAGCCCGCGCGCACCGCGGCCCCGTCGCCCAGGCCGACCAGCACCCCGCCCGCGTCGCTCTTGTGCGAGATGTCGGGGGAGACGATCTTCAGCACCACGGGGAAGCCGATGCGGTCGGCGAGCGCGACGGCGTCGTCTGCGGTCTCGGCCACCCCCTCGGCCGGCGTCGCGATCCCGTAGGCGTCGGCGACCACCTTGCCCTCGGGGGCGGTGAGGACGGTCCGGCCCTCGGCCCGCACCGTGTCGAGGAGGTCGCGCACGGCCTGCCGCTCGTGCGGCGCCGGCGCCGTCGAATCCTCCGAATCCGTGGTCTCCGTGCTCTCCGTGGTCATCGCTCAGATCACTCCATTCGCCGCGAGGAGCCGGAACTCCTCGTCGTCCAGGCCGAGTTCGCCTCGGAAGATGTCCTCGTTGTGCTCGCCGAGCAGCGGGGAACGCTCGACGTCCACGGGGGAGTCGGAGAGCTTCAACGGGCTGCCGACCGTGGTGAACCGGCCGCGCTCGGGGTGCTCCACCTCGACGATCATCTCGTTGTCCGCGAGGCTGCGGTCGGCGATGATCTCCTCGGTGGAGAGGATCGGGCCGCAGGGGATGTTGTGCGCGTTGAGCCGCTCGAGCACCTCCCACTTGGGCAGCGTGCTCGACCACTCCTCGATCAGCTGGAACATCTTCGCCAGCTTGGGCAGCCGGGCCGCCGGGGTGGCCCACTCCGGGTCGTCCTTGAGCTCGGGCCGGCCGATCAGCTCGGCGATCGGGGCCCAGCCGACCGGCTGCACGATCACGTAGACGTAGTCGTTGGGGCCGCCGGGCGCGCACTTCACCGCCCAGCCGGGCTGGCCGCCGCCCGAGGCGTTGCCCGACCTCGGCACCTCGGTGCCGAACGTCTTGTTGGGGTACTCGGCGAGCGGGCCGTGCGCGAGACGCTGCTGGTCGCGGAGCTTGACCCGGCAGAGGTTGAGCACCGCGTGCTGCATCGCCACGTTGACCCGCTGGCCGCGCCCGGTGGCGTGCCGCTGGTAGAGGGCGGCCAGGATGGCGGCCACGCAGTGGATGCCGGTGCCGGAGTCGCCGATCTGGGCGCCGGTGGCCAGCGGCGGCCCGTCCTCGAAGCCGGTGGTCGACATCGAGCCGCCCATCGCCTGGGCCACCACCTCGTACGCCTTGAACTTGGTGTACGGGCCGTCGCCGAAGCCCTTGATGCTGGCGTAGATCATCCGGGGGTTGATCTCCTGGATCCGCTCCCAGGGGAAGCCGAGCCGGTCCAGGGTCCCGGGCCCGAAGTTCTCCACCAGCACGTCGAACCGGCCGATGAGTTCGGTCAACAGCTCCTTGCCGCGCGGCGACTTGGCGTTGAGCGTGATGCTGCGCTTGTTGCAGTTGAGCATCGTGAAGTAGAGGCTGTCCACGTCCGGCAGGTCGCGCAGCTGCTGCCGGGTGATGTCGCCCGTGGGGGCCTCCAGCTTGACCACGTCGGCGCCGAGCCAGGCGAGCATCTGCGTCGCCGACGGCCCGGACTGGACGTGCGTCATGTCCAGGATCCGTACGCCTTCGAGTGCCTTGGCCATCGTCGGCCTCCTCACTTGTACATGGTCTGGTTCATCGTTCCCGGGGCGTAGGCGTCCGGGTCCACCCAGACGTTGATCAGCGACGGCTTGCCCGACTCGCGGGCGCGCTCCAGCGCCGGCCTGATGTCCGCCGGGTCCCTGACCTCCTCGCCGTAGCCGCCGAGCATCCGCGCGAACTGGTCGAACGGCACGTCCCCGAGGGTGTTGCCGACCCGCTCCCTGGCGTCCCCGTACTTGGCCTTCTGGCCGTAACGGATCTGGTTCATCGAGGAGTTGTTGCCGACGATGCCGACGAACGGCAGGTCGAAGCGGACCAGCGTCTCGAAGTCCCAGCCGGTGAGCGAGAACGCGCCGTCGCCGAAGAGCGCCACCACCTCGGCCTCGGGCCTGGCGTGCTTGGCGGCCATCACGAACGGGATGCCGACGCCGAGGGTGCCGAGCGGCCCGGGGTCCATCCAGTGCCCCGGCGACTTGGGCTGCACCACCTGCCCCGAGAAGGTGACGATGTCGCCGCCGTCGCCGATGTAGATGGAGTCCTCGGTGAGGAAGTCGTTGATCTCGCTGACCAGCCGGTAGGGGTGGATCGGCGAGGCGTCGGAACGCAGCTGCGGCAGGCGCTTCTCGATGGCCTTCGCCTCCACGGCCCGCAGCTCCTCCAGCCACTCCTTGCGCCGCGAGGCACCGCCGTTGAGCCGGCCCGTGGCGGCCTCGCCGACCGCGGCCAGGATCAGTCCCGGGTCGCCCACGATGCCCAGGTCCACGTCCCGGTTCTTGCCGACGGTCCGGTAGTCCAGGTCGATCTGGACCACGGTGGCGTCGGGGGAGAGACGCTTGCCGTAGCCCATCCGGAAGTCGAACGGCGTGCCGACGATCACGATGACGTCGGCGTTGCTGAACGCGTGCCGGCGGGAGAGCTGGAAGTGGTTGGGGTCGCCGGGCGGCAGCGTGCCACGCCCCGCGCCGTTCATGTAGGCCGGCAGGTTGAGCTGCCTGACCAGCTCGATGGCGGGCTCGGTGGCCCGGGCCGTCCACACCTGGCTGCCGAGCAGTACGGCCGGTTTCTCGGCGTGCACCAGCAGGTCCGCCAGGCGCTCGACCGCCGCCGGGTCGCCGGCGGTCCTGGTGGAGGCGCGGTAGCCGCCGGCCTTGGGGACCCGCGCCCTGGACACCGGCACCCTGGCGTCCAGTACGTCGCGCGGTATCTCCAGGAACGACGGCCCTGGGGCGCCGTGGTAGCACTCGCGGAAGGCCATCGACACCAGGTCGGCCACCCGCTCGGTGACCGGCACGGTGGCCGCGAACTTGGTGATGGGCGCCATCATGTCGACATGGGGCAGGTCCTGGAGCGAGCCCATCTTGTGCTGGCTGTGGGCGCCCTGACCACCGATCAGCAACATCGGGCTCTCGGCCCGGAACGCGTTGGCCACTCCCGTGACCGCGTCCGTGGTGCCGGGGCCCGCGGTGACCACCGCGCAGCCCGGCTTGCCGGTGATCCTGGCGTGTCCGTCGGCGGCGTGCGCGGCCACCTGCTCGTGCCGCACGTCGATGACGTCGATGCCCTCGTCGACGCAGCCGTCGTAGATGTCGATGATGTGGCCGCCGCACAGGGTGTAGATGACGTCCACACCTTCGTTCTTGAGGGCCTTGGCGACCAGGTGCCCGCCTGATATGAGCTGTTCTGAGGTGTCCGGGGTGTCCTTGGGCATGACCAGTTCCGTCCCTTCGTTCGACGCGATGGTCGGGGCCATGGTTTATTGCATACAGTCGACGAATACTGTATGTGCCTGTTATCTCGCATCGACAGGACTGTGTCCAGGGGGCGTTGGCAGATTCTCGCCAACCCTTTACGGCCTGCCGGCCGCAGCGGTCCGAAGGTTCCGCATGTGTACGGGTATCGGGCGAGTACGGCGACAAGCGGAGCCGGTCGGTGCGGACGGCCTTGCGGCCGGGCGGTGAGCGAGGGGCCTTCGGACCGCTCAGGCCGGCAGGCCGGTAACGTACGGCGGATGATGTCCGATCCCGTCGCGCGACTGCGCGCCGCCGGCTGTGTCTTCGCCGAGGACGAGGCCCGGCTGTTGGCCGAGGCGGCCCGCACGTCCGCCGAGCTCGACGCGCTGGTCGACCGCAGGGCCGGCGGCGAGCCGCTCGAACTCGTGCTGGGCTGGGCCGAGTTCCACGGGCTGCGGATCGCCGTCGAGCCCGGGGTCTTCGTGCCGAGGCGGCGCACCGAGTTCCTGGTCGAGCGGGCCGCCGCGCTCGCCCCGCCCAGGCCCGTGGTGGTCGACCTGTGCTGCGGCTCCGGCGCGTTGGGCGCCGCGCTGGCCACGCTGCTCGACGGGGCCGAGACGCACGCCGCCGACCTCGACCCGGCCGCCGTCCGGTGCGCCCGCCGCAACCTCGAAGGGACGGGGGGCCGGGTGCACCGGGGCGACCTGTACGACGCGCTGCCGGCGGCGCTGCGCGGCCGGGTGGACGTGCTGGTCGCGAACGTGCCCTACGTGCCCACCGGAGACGTCGCGCTGCTGCCGGCCGAGGCGCGCGAGCACGAGCCACGGCTCGCCCTCGACGGCGGCGCCGACGGCCTCGACGTGCTGCGCAGGGTCGCCGACGGCGCGCCCGACTGGCTCGCGCCCGGTGGCCACCTGCTGGTGGAGACCAGCGACCGCCAGGCGCCCGCGGCCCTCGCCGCCTTCACCGCCGCCGGCCTGGTCGCCCGGCTCGACCACTCGTCGGAACACGAGGCGACCGTCGTCGTCGGGGCCCGCGCGGCGACCTGACGGGCCATCGGCCGAGCGATTGGTTTCGGTCGCTTTCGGGTGGGGTCCGCTTCGGTGCGCAAGTGGCGTGGCATGACTTCTCCTGGCCGGTTCTCACCGGCCGACCGCGCCGCAGTGAGGAAGGGCAGGCCCATGACGACACACCGGCCGTTCGCCGTGGGCGTCGCGTTGAGCGCCGCGCTGCTGACCCTGGTCGCCGGGACCGCCGGCGCCGCCGCCGCGCACGGCCCCGGCACCGGGCCGATGAACGACGCGTTCACGCGCGCCGCCGACGTCTACGGGATGCCCCGCGACCTGCTGGTCGCCGTCGGGTACGGCCAGACCCGGCTCGACGGACATCAGGGGCGGCCCAGCCAGGCCGGCGGCTACGGCGTGATGCACCTGGTCGAGAACCCGGTGCAGCAGACCCTCGCGCTGGCCGCCGAGCTCACCGGCACCGACCGCGACGAGCTGCGCCACGACCAGGGGGACAACATCATGGGCGCCGCCGCCGTGCTCCGTTCGTACGCCGACGGACTCGGCCTCGACGCGGCCGAGCGGGCCGACCCCGGCGCCTGGTACCAGGTCGTCGCCCGCTACGGCGGCGGGGACGACGCGACGGCCGCCGGCTACGCGGACGCCGTCTACGCGCTGCTGACCGAGGGCGTCGAGGCGCGCACCCCGACCGGGGAGACCGTGCTGGTCCACGGCCAGCCGGTGATCCCGGAGCGCGGCCGGTACGCGGACCTCCTCGACTCGCTGGCCGACGCGGACGACCCGGGCCCCGACTACCCGTCGGCCCGCTGGGAGCCGGCGCACGAGGAGAACTTCGAGCCCGGCAGGACATCGCCGATCACCACGGTCGTGGTGCACGTCGCCCAGGGCTACTACGACGGCACCATCTCCTGGTTCCAGAACCCGGCGGCCCGGGTGAGCTCGCACTACGTGGTCCGGTCGAGCGACGGCGAGGTCACCCAGATGGTCAGGGACGCCGACACCGCCTGGCACGCCAAGTCGGCCAACGCCTCGTCGATCGGCATCGAGCACGAGGGCTTCATCGACGAGCCCGCCTGGTTCACCGAGACCATGTACCGCTCGTCGGCCGCGCTCACCCGCTTCCTCTGCGACAGCTACGACATCCCGCGCGACCGCGAGCACATCGTCGGGCACGTCGAGGTGCCGGGCAACGACCACACCGACCCGGGCCCCAACTGGGACTGGGACCACTACCTCGACCTGGTGAACGCCGACTAGCCGCCGCGCACGCCGGCGAAGTCGGCGCCCACGGTGAGGGTCAGGACTCCTGGCTGGCCGGTGGCGTCGGGCTCGGTGGCCGCGGCGGGCAGCAGTCGGGAGGCCAGCAGCTCGGCCTGTTCGGCCAGTCCCTCGGGGTGGCCGACGACCGTGCGGGCCACCTCGCCTTCCGCGTTGCCGGTGCCCACCACGGTGAAGCCGGCGTCGCCCAGCCGCTCGGCCACCTCGGCGGCCTGGCCGGCGACCCCGGTGCCGTTGAGCACCAGGACCTGGACCTCGGACGGTCGGAGGGCGGGCGACTCCTCGGCGGCGGCCGCCAGGTCGTCCTCGGTCATCCGCTCGTCGCGCGCCAGCGCGTCGAACAGCAGACCGGCCGACGGGTACTCCCAGACGACGTTGGCGGTGTCCTCGGGGACGTCGAGCTGGCGGGGGTAGTTGGGGACGGTGAGGAAGGTCAGGTTCTCCTCCGGGATGCCCTGGAGGTCCTCGGCCAGGTCGTAGAGGGGGCGGAGCCCGGCCAGTTCCGGGTCGGTGGTGAGCGAGCTCGTGACCGCGTCGAGGAAGTCGTAGAGCGCGGTCGGGTCGGTGAGCTTGGACTGCGCCTTCTCGGCGAGCGAGCGCATGAAGTCCTGCTGGCGTTCGATGCGGCCGATGTCGCTGCCGTCGCCGACGCTGTAGCGGACCCGGACGAAGCCGAGCGCGTCCTCGCCGTCCAGGGTCTGGCAGCCGGCCGGCAGGTCGACGTGGGCCTTGTCGTCCTGGATCGGCTCGTCGAGGCAGACGTCGACGCCGCCGAGCGCGTCGACCATGTCCTGGAAGCCGAGGAAGTCGAGCGAGACGAAGTTGTCGATGCGCAGCCCGGTGTTCTGCTCCAGCGTCCTGATGGTGCAGGCCGCGGCGCCGCCCACGTCCCCGTTCATGCCGCCGAGCGCGAAGGACTCGTTGATCTTGCCCTGGTGCGGCTCGGACTCGGTGCCGTCGCCCAGGTCGCAGGCGGGTATGGAGACCCAGGAGTCCCGGGGTATGGAGACCACGGTGGCCCACTCCCGGTTCGCCGCGACGTGCACGACCATCATGGTGTCCGACCGCATGCCCTCGGCCTGGCCGTACGATCCGTCCGTGCCCTCCCTGGTGTCGGAGCCCGCCACCAGGATGGTCATGGCGTCGGGGCTCAGGTCCTCAGGGCGGTCGTCGCCGAGCCGGTCCTCGATCTCGGCGGCCTGGATGTTGCCGTTGAGCTGGTAGTAGAGCCAGCCGAGGGCGCCGGTCGCCGCCAGGACCAGCACGGCGAGACCGCCGGCGGTCCACAGCAGGATCCGCCTGCCCCGGCTGGGCGGCGCCGACCGCGCGCGCCTGCTTCGGTGTGTGCCGGCCACGCCGGTCCCCCCGTTCGGTGTCGGGCCCAAGGTGGGTGGTGGATCAGGGGGCTGAAATCTACAGCACTGTAGAAGGTGGCTGTGACGCGGCCTCCTGGTCAGTACCATGAACCCCGGGACGGACGAGCGGAAGTGCGCGTGCGCACAGGGTCGAAGGGCGGCTGACGTGACCGCAGGGGACGCACGCGCGCGCCGGCGCGGACAGGGGGAGCTCGAGGCCCAGGTGCTCGCCGCCCTGCACGAGGCGACCGGACCGGTCACCGCCGCCTGGGTCCAGGAGCGGCTCGGCGGCGACCTCGCCTACACCACCGTCATGACCATCCTCTCCCGGCTGCTGGCCAAGCAGGCCGTGACCAGGGAGCGTGCCGGCCGTTCCTTCGTCTGGTCGGCCGCCGCCGACGAGGCCGCGCTCGCCGCCCTGCGGATGCGCCGGGTCCTCGACCGCGAGTCGGACCGCGAGGCGGTGCTCGCCAGCTTCGTCACCGGCCTCTCCCCGGACGACGAGCGGCTGCTGCGGCTGCTGCTCGCCCAGGCCACCGAGGAGCCGGAGGACTGACGCCATGGGCCTGTTCGTCCTGCTGCCGCTCGTCCTGCCCGTCACCGCCTGGCCCATCGCCAGGCTCGCCGAGCAGCACCTCCACCCGCGCCGGGCGACCTGGCTGCTGACCGGTGTCGGCGCGGTGCTCGCGCTGTGCAGCACGCTCTGCCTGGCCCTCATCGCGGTCGTCGGCACGGCCGCCGTGCCGGGCAACCCGCTCCCCGACAGCTGGTCCGACCCCGAGGTGCGGGCCGCCGTCCCCTTCGACGACGTCATGGGCCGCGCCTCGATCCCGGCCCTGGTGGCCGTCGCGTGCGCCGCCGGCCTGACGCTCTGGCGCCACCGCCGCGTCCGCCGCGAGGCGGAGCGCGCGCTGGTCGGCCTGCCGCCCTCCTCGGTCGCCGTGCTGCCCGACGACACCCCCTACGCCTACGCCCTCCCCGGTGTCCGAGGACGGGTCGTGGTCTCCACGGCGATGCTCGCCTGCCTGACCGGCCGGGAGCGGCGGGCGCTCTTCGCGCACGAGCGCGCCCACCTCACGCACCGCCATCACCGCTTCCTGCTCGTCGCGCAACTCGCCGCCCGCGCCCACCCGTTCCTGCGACCGCTGCGGACGGCCGTCGCCTACGGCGCGGAGCGGTGGGCCGACGAGGAGGCCGCCCAACTGGTCGGCGACCGGCGCCTGATGGCGCGGGCCGTCGGCCGGGCGGCGCTGGTCGGCGCGGCCACCCCGACGCCGACGTTCGCGGCTCTTGCCGCGCCGGGTCCCGTGCCGCGGCGGGTCGCGGCGCTGCTCGGCCCGGTGCCGCCGGCGGCCGGCTGGCCACCGGCGTACACGCCGGCCGGGCTCGCCGCGTGGATCGCGGCGGGCGGCGCGGCGGCGTCGGCGCTCTCCTCGCTCAACGCGGCCGTGGCGCTGACGGTGATCCTGCGGGCGGCGCTGGCCGCGTAGCCGGGGATGTGCCCCCACTCACCCGCCCTTTCGGGGTGTGGTGGTGGCGGTTGGTGCGGAGCCGACGCCGGCCTTGGGTTTTCCCCCCACCCACCCACCCGCCTTTCGGCCTCCGGCCGACCGGCGGCGGCTTCGCGGGCGCCGTCACCGCCGTGCCACGTGAGAGGGCGGGTGGGTGGGGAACCACGGGCGGCGATCAGCCACCGCCGCGCACCCGCGTATATGCGTATGTGCGCGAGTATGCGATAGAGTCCGTCGCGGCCCCGACCGAACGGAGTGACACCGCATGGCGACGACACAGGCGACAGAGACCGCGAACAACCCCGCCCCGGCGCCTCCGGCGCCGCCCGCGCGCGGCGGTGCCACGCGGATGTGGGAGTTGGCCGAGATCCGCTGGGCCGCCGCCGCGACGGCGCTGTTCGGATGCGGTCTTGTGGTCGATCTGGCCGGCGGGCCGCGCTGGTTGGCGTGGACGCTGTACCTGGCCTGCTACGCCGCCGGCGGCTGGGAGCCGCTCGTGGCGGGGCTGAACGCGTTGCGGGAGAAGACACTCGACGTCGACCTGCTGATGATCGTGGCCGCCGTGGGGGCCGCGTCCATCGGGCAGGTGCTGGACGGCGGACTGCTGATCGTCATCTTCGCGACGTCCGGCGCCCTCGAGGCGTTCGCCACCCAGCGCACCGCCGACTCGGTGCGCGGGCTGCTCGACCTCGCGCCCGAGCACGCCACCAGGCTCGGCCCGGACGGGGCCGAGGAGACGGTGCCCGCCGCCGAGCTCGTCGTCGGGGACGAGATCCTGGTCAGGCCGGGGGAGCGGCTCGGCGCCGACGGCGAGGTCGTCGACGGGGCGAGCGACGTCGACCAGGCCACCATCACCGGCGAGCCGTTGCCGGTGCCGAAGCTGCCGGGGGACGAGGTGTTCGCCGGCACCCTCAACGGCGGCGGAGCCCTGCGGGTGCGCGTCAACCGGCCGGCGGCCGACTCCGTGGTGGCGCGGATCGTGGCCATGGTGCGGGAGGCCAGCGACACCAAGGCCCCCACCCAGCTGTTCATCGAGAAGGTGGAGCAGCGGTACTCGGCCGGCGTGGTCGTCGCCACGCTGCTGGTGTTCGGCATTCCCTACCTGCTGCTCGGCCACGGCTTCGACGACGCCCTGCTGCGCGCGATGACCTTCATGATCGTCGCCTCGCCCTGCGCCGTGGTGCTGGCCACCATGCCGCCGCTGCTGTCCGCCATCGCCAACGCCGGCCGGCACGGCGTGCTGGTGAAGTCGGCCGTGGTCATGGAGCGGCTCGCCGACACCGGACGGGTCGCCTTCGACAAGACCGGCACCCTCACCGAGGGCAGCCCGCGGGTGAGCGAGCTGTGCCCGCTGCCCGGCGTGGCGCTGGGCGAGGAGGAGATCCTGCGGCTGGCCGCCGGCGCCGAGCACCGCTCCGAGCACCCGCTGGCCCGCGCCGTGGTCGCCGCGGCGACGGAACGCGGCATCGAGCCCGGCGGCCCGGTCGAGGACTTCGTCTCGGCCCCCGGCCGGGGCGTCACCGCGCGCGTGGCGGGCCGGCTGGTCGAGGTCGGCGCGGCGGGCACGGGCGGCGAGCGCGAGCTGGTCGCGGCCGGCAGCACCGCCGTGCTGGTGCGGGTGGACGGCGAGCCGGCGGCGGTGCTCGGCATCACCGACCGGCTGCGCCCCGACGCCGCCGAGGCGGTGCGGGCCGTCGCCGCCCTGACCGCGGCGCCGCCGGTGCTGCTCACCGGCGACAACGCCGACGCCGCCGAGCGGGTGGCAGGGGAGGCCGGCATCAGTGAGGTGCGCGCCGGGCTGCTGCCGCAGGACAAGGTGGGCGCGGTGCGCGAGTTCCAGGCGGCCGGGCAGCAGACGCTGGTGGTCGGCGACGGCGTCAACGACGCGCCCGCCATGGCCGCCGCGCACCTCGGCGTCGCCATGGGCCGGGCCGGCTCCGACCTGGCCCTGGAGACCGCCGACGCGGTCGTCGTCCGGGACGAGCTGGTGGCGGTGCCGGCCGTGATCGCGCTGGCCCGCAGGGCCCGCCGGGTGGTGGTCGCCAACCTGGTGATCGCCGGGACCTTCATCACCGTGCTGGTGCTCTGGGACCTCGTCGGCACCCTGCCGCTCCCGCTCGGCGTCGCCGGGCACGAGGGCTCGACGGTGCTGGTCGGCCTGAACGGCCTCCGGCTGCTGCGCACGGCCGCCTGGCGGCGCGCCCGCGGCGCTAGCATGTAGCCATGCACGCGGGTATCGAGGGGTTTCACGTACCGGAGCCCGAGGTCGTCGACCAGGCGACCGAGTTGCTGCGGATCCTCAGCGACCCCACCCGGCTCCGGCTGCTGTACGCGCTCTCCCAGGGCGAGACGAACGTGGCCTGCCTGGCGGAGATCGTCGGCGCCAACCCGGCGGCGGTCAGCCAGCACCTGTCCAAGCTGCGCCTCTCGGGCGCCGTCCGGGCGCGCCGACAGGGCACGTTCATGTACTACACGGTGGCCGACCCGGCGATCCACACGGTGCTGCGGGCGGTGCTCGGCGCCGCCGCGCCCGAGGCGGCGGCCGAGCCGGTCACGTCCCAACCGTCCTGAGGCCCGGCCGGCTGCCCCTCGGCGCGACCGCGCCCTACGCGTCGGTCAACTGCCGCAGCGTGGCGTCGAGATGGGCGTCGACCGCGGCCAGCAGTCGGCGCTCGGTGCCGTCCCGCAGGAGCTCGACGAGCGTGCGGTGCTCGGCGGCCAGCTCCGTCGGCCGCCGCCCGGCGCCCGGCCTGGTCGCCAGCCCGATGCGGGTCTCGGCGGCGAGGGTGGCGAACATCCGGGAGAGCCGCGGGCTTTCCGCGGACGCCACCAGGATCTCGTGGAAGGCGAGGTCCAGCTCCACGATCCTGGCCCAGCTCTCGCCCTCGGCCGCCGCGAGCTCACCGGCGGCCGCCGCCAGGCGGGACAGGTGGCGCTCGTCCTTGCTCTTCCACAGCAGCGACGCGGCCTTGCGCTCGATCAACCGCCGGGAGAGACAGACGTCGGCCAGATCGCCGGGGCCGAGCTCGATGACGAAGACGCCGCGGTTCTTGATGTTGACCAGCAGCCCCTCCTGCACCAGGCGCTGGAGGGCCTCGCGCACCGGGCCCCTGCTGATCCCGAAGGTCGCCGCCAGTTGGGCCTCGGCCATCTGGCTGCCCGGCGGGAACGTGCCGTCCACGATGCGTTCCCTGAGCTGGTCCACGATGAGACTCGAGGTGGTGCGGCGCGTGATCGGGACGAGTCCCTCAATCACTTCGGTCACGATTCCCCTAGCTGTCATTCGGATTGTTGACAGCTTACAGCGCGGGGGTCGGCCCACGGCCGCGGGTCCCGCAGCACGGCCGAAAATCAACCGCGCCGAATCGCCACGATCTTGGGCTCCGTCATGGCCTCCACCGCGTACCGCACCCCCTCCCGGCCGACGCCCGAGCGTTTCGGCCCGCCGAACGGCATCGCGTCGATCCGGAAGTCGCTGCTGTCATTGATCATCACCGCGCCCACCCGCAGCCGTTCGGCCACCGTGAGCGCCGCGTCGATCCCGGCGGTGAACACGCCGGCCTGGAGGCCGAAGTCGGTGGCGTTGGCCAGCGCCACCGCCTCATCCAGGTCGCCGAACGCGCCGACCGTCAGCACCGGGCCGAACACCTCCTCGGCTGTGAGCCGGGCCCCGGCCGGGACGTCGGTGAGCACCGTCGGCCAGTGGAACGCGCCCTCCCGCCGGCCGCCCGCGCGCACCCGGGCGCCGCCGGCCACCGCCTCGGCCACCCACGTGCCCACCCGGGCCGCCTCCCGGGCCGAGACCAGCGGGCCCACGTCGGTGAGCGGGTCGCGCTTGGAGCCCACCCGCAGCCGCCCGGTCGCCGCCAGCGTCTCGGCGAGGAAGTCGTCGAACGACTCGGCCGCCACCAACGCCCGCTGCACCGAGAGGCAGTTCTGCCCGGCCACCCCGAACGCGCCCTCGACCACGGCCCGGGCCGCGCGCGCCGGATCCGCGTCGGCCAGCACCAGCACACAGTTGTTGCCGCCCAGCTCCATCAGCGTCTTCTTCGCCCCCGCCGCCCTGGCGACGGCCGCACCGGTGCGGTGCCCGCCGGTGAACGACACCAGGTCCACCAGCGGATGCCCCACCAGCGCCCGCCCCGCCCGCGCGCCGGCGCCGGGCAGCACCGCGAGACGGCCGGCCGGCACGCCGGCGTCGAGCAGCGCGGCGGCGAAGGCGAGCGCGGTGAGCGGCGTCGCCTCGGCCGGCTTGAGCACCACCCCGTTGCCGCCGGCCAGCGCCGGACCCAGCTTGTGCGCCACCAGGTTGAGCGGGTCGTTGAACGGCGTGATCGCCGCCACCACGCCGACCGGCTCACGTGTGTACCAGCCGAGCCGGCCCGCGCCGCGCGCCGTGTCGTCGAACGGCAGGGTCTCGCCGGTGAGCCGGCCGGTGCACTCGGCCGAAAGACGCAGCGTCTCGGCGGCCCGCGCCACCTCGGCCGTCGCCTCCCGCACGGTCTTGCAGCCCTCGCCCGAGATCAGCCCGACCAACTCGGCCCGGCGCTCACCCAACAGCTCGGCGGCCCGGTGCAGCGCCTCGCGCCGCCGCCAGGCGGGCCAGGGCGCGCCGCCCCACACGGCCGCCGCCACCGACCGGACGGCGGCGTCCACCTCGGCCGGGGTGACGTCCGCGACCTCGCCGAGGCGGCGGCCGTCCTCCGGGTCGTGGACGGCGAACGCCTCGGCGCCGTCCCGCCACCGGCCGGCCCAGAACGCCCCGGCGGGCGGGAGCCAGGGCCGTGCGCCCGGCCTGGTCGCGGCCGGCTGCTCATCGGTCGTGGTGTGCATCGGGTGCCTCTCTCGCGTGTGTTCCGGCGCCGGGCGACGACGGGCCGGCCGGCCGGGAGTCCCAGTAGTGGCAGGAGACGGTGTGCCCCGCGCCGCCGGCCGCCAGCGGCGGCGGCGCCTCGGTGGCGCAGCGGTCTCCGGCCAGGTCGCAGCGGAGCCGGAACCGGCATCCCGGCGGCGGGTCGAGCGGGCTCGGTGGCTCGCCGCGCAGGGCGCCGAACTCCGCGTCCGCCGCTGGGCGTTCGGGCAGTGAGGCGGCGAGCAGCGCCCTGGTGTAGGGGTGCGCGGGCCGCTCGAAGAGGTCGTCGCGCGCCGCGACCTCGACGAGCTGGCCGAGGTACATCACGGCCACCCGGTCGCAGACGTGCCGGACCACCCGCAGGTCGTGGGAGATGATCAGCAGGGTGAGGCCGAGCCTCTCCTTGAGCTCCATCAGCAGGTTGAGGATCTGCGCGCGGATCGAGGCGTCCAGCGCCGAGGTCGGCTCGTCGCAGACCAGGAAGCGCGGCCGCAGCAGCAACGCCCGTGCCACCACGACGCGTTGCAGCTGGCCGCCGGAGCACTCGGCCGGCCGCCGGCCGAGGAACGACTCGTCGAGACCGACCTGTTCGAGGACGGCGGCGATCCGGGCGCGCCGCTCGGCCCGGTCGCCGACGCCGTGCTGCGCGAGCGGCGCCTCCAGGCTGGTGCCGAGCCGCATCCTGGGGTCGAGCGCGGCGTGCGGGTCCTGGAAGACCAGCTGCATCTCCCGGCGCAACGCCCGCCGGCCCGCCCGGCCGCGCCCGGCGATGTCGGCGCCGTCGAACACCACCCGTCCCCGGTCGGCGCGCACCAGGCCGAGCACCGCCCTGGCGAGGGTGGTCTTGCCGCAGCCCGACTCGCCGACCAGGCCGAGCACCTCGCCGGGCTCGACGGCGAACGACACGCCGTCGACCGAGTGCACGGCGCTACGCCGCCCGGTCAACGAGCGGGCGCCCACCGGGAAGTGCTTGACCAGTCCCTCCACGCTCAGCAGCGGCGCGTTCACCCGCCCACCGCCTCGGCCGGCCGCGCCCAGCAGCGGCAGCGGTGTCCGGAGCCGCAACTGCTCAGCGTCGGCTCCTCGTTCTCGCAGGAGCCCGCCACGTCCGTGCCGTCCGCCACCGGACAGCGCGGCCGGAACCTGCACCCTCGACGCAGCTCGCGGGCCCGGGCCGCGCTGCCCGGGATGGTGTAGAGCCGGTCCGCCTCCCGGCGCAGCAGCGAGGCCCGCAACAGCGCCTGGGTGTAGGGGTGTCGGGGGGAGTCGAAGAGCTCGGCGACCGGCCCGTCCTCGACGATCCGGCCGGCGTACATCACGGCCACCCGGTCGGCGGTGGTGGCGACGATCCCCAGGTCGTGGGTGATCAGCAGCACCGACATGCCGGACTCCCGCTGCCGGCGCTTCAGCAGCCGCAGGATCTGGGCCTGCACGGTGACGTCGAGCGCGGTGGTCGGTTCGTCGGCGATCAGCAGCCCGGGGTCGCCGGCCAGCGCGGCGGCGATCATCACCCGCTGCGCCATGCCGCCGGACAGCTGGTGGGCGTAGGCCCTGGCCCGGCGCTCCGGCTCCGGGATGCCCACGTCGCGCAGCAGCCCGGGCACCCGCCGCCTGGCCTCCCGGCGGCTGAGGCCACGGTGCAGCCACAGCGGCTCGGCGACCTGGTCGCGGACGGTGGCGGTGGGGTCGAGCATGGCGCGCGGCTGCTGGAAGAGCATGGCCACCCGGCTGCCCCTGATCCGGTCCATCCGGCGCGGGGCGAGGCCCACCAGGTCCTCGCCGTCCAGCGTCACGGAGCCGCCGGTGATCCGGGCGCCCGACGGCAGCAGGCCCATGGCGGCGCGGGCCGTGACGCTCTTGCCCGAGCCCGACTCGCCGACCAGCGCGAGGATCTCGCCGCGCCTGACGGTCAGGTCCAGGCCCTCGACGACGGTGGCGTCGCCGAACGCGACGCGCAGGCCCCGGATGTCGAGCGCGACGTCGGTCGCCTCCGGGGCGGCGGCGGGTGGCGGGGTGGCGGTGCTCGGTTGCGGTCGGGATCGCCGGTTCATCTCCGGCCTCCTTGTCCTCAGCTGGCGGGAGTTGAGCGTTGCGACTGGCGCAGCCGGTGCCGCAGCGTCACCACGGCCTCGGCGAAGTGCCGTTGCAGGGTGGCGAGCGCGGTCTCCAGGTCGGCGCCGGCGATCAGTTCCACCAGCTCCCGGTGCTCCGGGAGCAGGTCGAGCCTGGCGGGTTCGAGGTCGGCGTACATGTTGAGGCAGAGCCGGGTCTCGGAGATCAGCGTGTCGAACATCCGGCTGAGCCGGTGGCTGCCGGCTGCGTTCACCACCAGCCGGTGGAACCGCACGTCGATGTCGCCGAGCGCCCGCCAGTTGTCCGTGTCGACGGCGTCGGCCATCTCGTCGACCACCCGGCGCAGCGCGTCGAGCAGGCCGGCCGGCGCCGGGGCCGCCATCACCTGGCGGAACGCGGCGGCCTCCACCGCCTCGCGGGCGAAGAAGACGTCGACGATGTCCGCCTCGCTGAGCACCGGGACGAACACCCCCCGGTGCGGCTGGCTGGACAACAACCCCTCCTGGATGAGGCGTTGCAGGCTCTCCCGGATCGGTCCCCGGCTGACGCCGAGGCGTTCGGCGAGTTCGGCCTCGTGCAGTTGGCTGCCCGGCAGGAAGACGCCGTGGTAGATGCCCTCCCTCAGCTGCTCGGTGACCTGCGAGACGAGGGTGCGGCGGGGGATGGGGGTGATGGGTGAGGTGGTCATCGCGGGCACTTCTTTTCTGTCATCGCAGCGTTTCTGTCATCGGGGCGTTCCTGTCGTCGGGTCTGTCCTCGGGCTGGTCAGGCGCGGTCGTCGGCGTGTGGCTCCACCCCCTGCCCGACGAGGGTGACGCTGAGCGCGGTGACGAAGATCGCGAGCCCGGGCACCAGGACCAGCAGCGGCGCCTGTTCCAGGTAGGGCTGGGCGTCGAGCAGCATCGCGCCCCAGTCCGAGTCCGGTGGCTGCACGCCGAGCCCGAGGAAGGAGAGGCCGCCGACAGTGATCAGCTTGTGCCCGAAGCGGAGGAAGCCGAGCGCGGTGACCGGCCGCAGCGCGTTGGGGATGACGTGCCGCACCACGATGAAGGTCCGCGAGCAGCCCAGGGCCTCGGCCGCCTCGACGAAGTCCCGGCCGTTGATCTCCAGCGCGAGGCCCCGGGCGAGGCGGGCGAACGGGGTCCAGCCGACGACGGTGAGCGCCGCGATCAGAGTGGAGTGCCCGGTGCCGAGAACGGCGATCAGGAAGAGCGCCACGATCACGTCGGGGATGGCGATCAGCAGGTCGACCACCCGCATCAGCACCTCGTCGAGCAGGCCGCCGATCCGGGCGCTGAACGCCCCGACCAGGGTGCCGATCAGCGCCGAGAGCAGCAGGGTGACGGCGGCCACGGTGACCGAGAACCGGCCGCCGTGCATCAGCCGGCTGAGCACGTCCCGGCCGAGGTGGTCGGTGCCGAGCCAGTGGTCGGCGCTCGGTCCGGCCATCCGCCGGGTCAGGTCCTGCGCGGCCGGGTCGAAGGGGGCGATCCAGGGGGTGAGCAGCAGCACGAGCACCACGGCGGCGAAGACCGCGCCGCCGACCAGCACCGTCGCGCGCTGGCCGCGGACCCGGCGCAGCGTGCCGGTCAGCCGGCCCGGGGCGCGGGCCAACGGGTGGGAGGCCGGGGCCTGTTCAGTGAGCGTCATGACGGACCCTCGCGGTGGGATTGATCAGTTCGCCGACCAGGTCGGCCATGGTGCTGACGGCGATGGCCAGCGCGACGACGCAGAGCAGCCCGCCCTGGATCACCGGGATGTCCTGGTTGACGACCCCCTTGTAGACCAGCTGGCCCATGCCGGGGATGTTGAACAGGACCTCGATGACGACCGAGCCGCCGAGCAGCCCGGCGAACCAGACCGAGGAGAGCGTCAGCACCGGCAGCAGCCCGTTGCGCAGGCCGTGCCGCAGCAGGGTGGCGCCCGGGCCGAGGCCCCGGCCGCGTGCCGCGGTGATGTAGGGGGCCGCCAGCACGTCGATCATGGCGGCCCTGGTGATCCGCAGCACGTAGGCGAGCGGCCGCAGGGTCAGGGTGAGGGCGGGCAGCACCAGCGAGGCCGGGGTCTCCCAGCCGGCCGACGGCAGCCAGCCCAGGTAGCGGGAGAAGACCAGGACGAGGACCGGCGCCAGCCAGTACTCGGGGATGGCGACGAAGCCCTGGGTGAGCAGGGTGATGCCGTGGTCGAGGCGGCCGCCGTGCCGGGTGGCCGCCAGGGTGCCGAGCGGCACCGCGATCAGCACGGCGGTGGAGAGGGCGATCACGGCCAGGGTGACCGAGACGCCCAGCGCGTCGCCCAGCAGCTCGGCGACCGGGGCCCGGCTGGTGAACGAGAGGCCGAAGTCGCCGCCGAGTACCCGGCCGAGCCAGCTGACGTACTGGGCCAGCAGCGGCCGGTCAAGGCCGAGGTCGGCCTTGAGCGCCTCGACGGCGGCCGGGTCGAGGGCGTTGTCGGAGACCCGGGAGCGCAGCACCGCCCGGGCCGGGTCGCCACCGCTGAGGTAGGGGATGAGGAAGGCGAGCAGGGAGACGACGAGCAGCGTGGCCAGGGTGACCGTGGCCCGTCTGAGGGCGAATCTGAGCATGGGACGCACCTCCTTCCGGCCGTCCGTCGTCGGCCGGCGGGCTCGCTAGCGGATGACGTCGAGCGCCCGGTAGTAGGCGCCCGCGAACGGCAGGAACCACGGCGGTCCGAAGTGTCCCGGCACGCGCGGGAAAGCGAGGCCGCGGAAGCTGTTGGCCGAGGGGTCGCCGCCGAGCACGTCGGCCATCTGGCGTCCCATGTGGGTGGCCATCTGGACGCCGTGCCCCGAGTAGCAGGCGGAGTAGAAGAGCCCCTCGTGCTCGCCGGCGTGCACCATCTGGTCGAGGCTGAGGTCGACCAGGCCGCCCCAGCAGTAGTCGAGGCGGACGCCCGCCAGTTGCGGGAAGACCGTGAGCATGCCCTTGCGGAGGATCCTGCCGCTCTTGAGGTCGGAGGCCGCGCCAGACATGGCGAACCTGGCCCGGCCGCCGAACAGCAGTCGGTTGTCGGGGGTGATGCGGAAGTAGTAGAGGATGTTCTTGGTGTCGGAGGCCATCCTGCGGGTGGGCATCAGCTCGTCCACCAGCTCCTGCGGGAGCGGCTCGGTGACCACGATGAAGCTGCCGACCGGAACGATCCGGTTGCGCAGCCAGCGGAACGAGGAGCCCGTGTAGGCGCCGCTGGCGAACAGCACCTGGTCGGCGCGGACGGTGCCGATCGGGGTGACCACGTCGTGCCGGTGCCCTGCGATCCGCCGGGTGCGGGTCACCGGGGTGCCCTCCAGGATCCGCACCCCGAGGCGCTCGGCCGCGTCGGCGAGGCCGCGCACGAACTTGCCGACGTGCAGCCCCGCGCCCTGCGGGTCGGCCAGGCCGCCGTGGTAGTGGTCGGTGCCGACCTCGGAGCGCAGCGCGCTCCTGGGGATCAGCTCCGTCTGGTAACCGATCATCTCGGCCAGCGCCTCGTGGGTGCGGGCCAGTCGCTCGTAGTGGGCCGGCTTGCACGCCAGGTTGAGCTTGCCGGTGCGGGCGAAGTCGCAGTCGATGGACTCCTCGGTCACCAGCTTCTCGACGGTGTCGATGGCGTCGTTGTAGGCCAGGTAGAGCGCCTTGGCGGTGGGGACGCCGTAGCGGGCCACGGCGGTCGGGAAGCCGATGGCAAGACCCGTGGTGCACATGCCGCCGTTGCGGCCCGAGGCGCCGAAGCCGACGGTGTCCTGTTCGAGCACCGTGACGTCGGCGCCCTTGCGGGCCAGGTGGATCGCGGCGGAGAGACCGGTGAGGCCGGCGCCCACGATCGCCACGTCGGTCCGCCCGTCCAGGGCGACTCCGGTGCGGTCGGGCACGGCCGGCGCGGTGTCCAGCCAGTAGGGAACGGACTTCACGTCCTTACCTCCTCTCCGTCACAGGCCGAGCAGCGCGGGCAGTTCGGTCAGCGCGGTGATCTCGGTGTAGCCGTAGTAGGGGGTGCTCGGCTCGTAACCCCGGTTCAGGTAGACCTTGTTGGTGATCCGCAGGTCGTGGGCGGGGATCAGGTCGTAGCGCAGGCTGGACGAGACGTGCAGCAGGTCGCCCGGCGCGCACCCGAGTTGGGCGAACATGTACTCGAAGGCGGCGAGGCGCGGCTTGTAGGCGCGGGCCTGCTGGGCGGTGAGCACGGCGTGGAAGGGGGCGCCGAGCTTGGCCACGTTGCCGCCGATCTGGTCGTCGGCCGCGTTGGAGAGGATCACCAGCGGGAACGCCTCGGCCAGCTTCGCCAGCGCCTCCGGCACGTCCGGGTGCGGGCCCCAGGTGGGCACCGCCGCCACGATGGCCTCGGCGTCGGAGTCCCGGTAGGGGAGGTTCCAGAGGGCGGTGGCCCGCCTGAGGGCGTTGGTGATGACCTCGGGGTAGGGCTGGTAGGCGCCGAGCACCTCGTCGATCCGGTAGGCCTCGAAGTCGTCGAGGAAGTCCTCCATCCGCTCCTCGGATATCCGGTCGGCGTACAGGCCCCGGGTGACGGCGGACATCTGGAAGTGGGTCAGGGTGCCGTAGCAGTCGAAGCTGATGAACTTGGGGCGGAAGTCGATCATCGGTCTCCCTCTCTGAGCGGTGTGTTCCCGTGGGTGGTGCGGCGGGCGGCTCAGCCGTCGGCGAGCGCCAGGTCGGCGGTGAGCGTGTAGTAGGGGTGCAGCGTGAAGCCGGTGACGCCGGAGTGGGCCACGGTCTCGGTCTCGTGCACCAGGAAGACGTTGACGGCCCGCTCCTGGAGGTCGGCCGCCAGCTGGGCGTAGAGCGCGTAGCGCGCGTCCCGGTCGGCCGTGCCACGGGCCCGGGTGATCAGCTCGTCCACCTCGGGGTCGCACAGCTGGGTGATGTTGAACCCGCCGTCGCAGGAGTAGTCGGCGGTCAGGAAGCCCAGCGGGTCCGGCATGTCGCCCAGGTGGTTGCGGGAGAGCAGCGCCAGGTCGAAGTCGCCGTCGAGCAGGCTGGGTTCGACGGAGGCGTAGTCGGCGGTCTCGATCTCCACCGGCACGCCGGTGGAGCGCAGTTGCTCCTGGATGACGGCCGCGAGGTCGGCGAAGCCGGTGCCCTCGGTGTAGACGGTCAGGGTGAGGTCGAGCGAGCCGGGGTCGACGCCGGCCTCCTCGAAGAGCGCGGCCGCCGCCTCGGGGTCGGCGGTCACCGGCTCGGCGCCGGTGGGCGCGAACGGTTCGTCGGGCGCGAAGGGGCCGACGGCCGGCCGCGAGGCGCCGGGGTAGACCGCGTCGCTGATCTCCGCGGTGTCGACGGCGGCCTGGACGGCGCGCCGCACCCGCTCGTCGTCGAAGGGCGCGCGGGCGTTGTTGAGCACCAGCTGGGTGGTTCGCGAGAGTTCGGTGGTCTCCACGGTGACGCCGTCCGTCTCGCTGAGCGCGGTGACGCTGGTGATGGGCATCTTCCGGGAGATCTGGGCCTCGCCGGTCTGGATCTGGGTGGCCCGCAGCGTGGCGTCGGTGACGAACCGCACCTCGGCGGCGTCGAGTCGCACCTCGCCGCCCCAGTAGGAGGCGTTGCGCTCCAGCCGCACCGACTGCTGGGGCACCTCCTCGACGATGGTGAAGGGTCCGGTGCAGGTGGTCTGCGGATCGGTGGCCGACTCGCCGTAGGCGCCCGGCGCGAGCACCCCGGTGTTGGGGGTGGAGAGCCGCTCGGGCATCAGGTGGTCGGGCTCGACGGTGGTGATCCGCACCGTGTCCCCGTCCACCGGGGCCACCCCGGTCACCGTCTCCGGTGAGAAGACCGAGGCGGGGGCGGTGACGTCGAGGGCGTGGGTCAGGGCGCCGGCCACCGCCTCGGCGTCCATCGGCTCGCCGTTCTGGAAGCTGACGCCGGTGCGGAGGTCGAACTCCCAGGCGGTGGGCTCGACCTGCTCCCACGAGGTGGCCAGCATCGGCTCGATCGAGCCGTCCGCCTCGCGCCGCACCAGCGTCTCGAGACAGCCCACCTTGGAGAGCACGAACGAGTCGTCGGTCTCCAACGCCCAGCCGGCCGCGGGCCCGAAGGGTTCGTCGATCACGACGGCGCGTTCGCCCCCGGCGCCGCCGCCCCCGTCGTCGGCCGAGCCGGCGCCCCCCATGCCGCAGGCTCCGAGCACCGGGGCCAGTACCAACAGTCCGCAGGTCACACGCGCTTTTCGCATAGCACTCACCCATTCGACGACGGCCCTGAGGGCCGCGGGCCCAGCCCAGCCTCGCGCCGGCTGTTGAGGGAGCACGTTAGGAGCGTCAACTGCCTCTTGTCTACAATCTTTCGTAAACAAGAGGTTGCCGGCGGCGGCACGAACGCGACCGCCCCGGCGCTCACCCGGGCCGTTGGCCGAGGGGCGAGCACCGGGGCGGTGCCGTGCTGAACTGCGGTGATGCCGGCGGGCGCCGACGTGGGATCAGGCGAACTCGCTCTTGTAGAAGACGGTCGCCTGCCGGGTGCCCGCGGTGTTCGAGTGGAAGCCGAAGGCCAACCGGGGTGCCCCCGAGGCGATCCAGACGGCCATGCCCTGTGGCTCACGCCCGGCCAGTGACTGTCCCGCGTCGGTGACGAACCGGTCCACCACGGTCGACTGTCCGGTGGCGTTGATGTCGACGGCGGTCAGACAGGCGTCGCCGCCCACCGCCCCCTCCAGCAGGTACGCGTAGCGACCGCAGCCGGCGAAGCCCTGGAACGGGTTGCTCGCGCCCCAGGCCCCCCGGGACGGCAGGGCCCGCTCGGCCAGCCGGTGCTCCCTGCCGAGCCGCCCGGCCCGCGCGTCGTCGAGGCTGAAGACCGCGAGCCGCGGCATGTCCTCGGCCACCTTGTACCGCACCAGCAAACGGTTGGTCCACGGGTCGACGGCCGGCTGTGGCGCGATCATCGCGTCCCCGATGGTGGGGGTGCGGTCCTGGATCGACGGGTCGTCCGCGGCCAGCGTGGCCCCGTTGACGAAGCGGAACCGGCCGATCCTGGTACCGAACCCGCTGGGGCTGGTGCGCCACTCCGTCCACAGGTAGACCTCACCCTGGTAGGGCTCGACGCCGATCTGCACGCCGTGCCCGAAGCCGTGCAGCGCCATGGAGCCCAGCTGGTTCCCCGAGGTGTCGGTCCTGGTCACCCAGAGGTCGCCGACGCGCGCCGGGTCGGTGTTGGTCGAGTTGTGCTGGACGAAGTAGACGTGCTGCCGCTCGTTGTCGTAAGCGAACGACTGCATCACCCAGTTGGCGTGCAACGACCGGCGCCAGATCGGGTTGCCGCCGGCCCCCTCGAACCGGAACCGCGGCGAGTCGGGCACGGCGGCCGCCGCCCGGCTCGCGCTGAGTAAGGCGACGGGGCCGGCCAGCGTCGCCCCGGCGAGCAGGCCGCCGCCGGCGCGGTGGAAACGCCGGCGGCTGAGGGGAGCGGGGCTCGAGATGGGCAACGCGGCCTCCCTGGATCTCGGTTGGGTAACGGTCGAGTCCCCATCTGATCACGGGAGTCGCCGCGTTCACAAGAAGCCGACGCGTTCACAAGAAGCCGACTGAGGTCACCCGACCCCACGGGCCCCGCGCGGCTCAGTCGGCGACCGGCGCGGCGGCCGCCACCCGGCGGGCCTTGCGCCGGGTGACCAGCAGCCCCGTCAGCGACAGCGCCCAGAACGGGTACTGCACCAGCCACGCCAGCCGGAAGGCGTCGAAGGTGTATCCGCCCGCCGCGTCGAGCACCACGCCCATCGACACCAGCACCGCGAGCGAGGCGGTGAAGCCGCCCAGGTTCACCATGCTCTGCGCCACGCCGAGCTGGCCCGCCGGGTTGGTCGTCCTGGCGATGTCGAAGCCCACCACGGAGCCGGGGCCACCCGCCGACAGCACCACGATCAACACCACGAGCAGCCAGAACGGCGCCCGGCCCGGCAGCGCGAGCAGCACCGTCCACACCGCCACCGTCGAGCCCAGCACGCCGAGCAGCAACCAGGAACGGCGCATCGGGTGGCGCGTCGTCAGCACCCCGAGCACCGGCCCGATGGCGATGGTGCCCAGCACGAACAGGGTCAGCAGCCCGCTGGCCGCCGACGCGGAGAGGCCCTGCGCGGACACCAGGTACGGCACGCCCCACAGCAGGGAGAACGCCATCATCGAGAACTGGGTCGCCATGTGCCCGAAGAAGCCGAGCCGGGTGCCGGGGCGGCGCCAGATCTCGCCCAACTGCCCGAGGACCGCCCGCGCCGACACGCCCCCGCGCGCCGGCCGCGACCCGGGCGGAGCGTCCCGCAGCACGGCCAGCGCCAGCACCGCGCCCAGCAGGCTCAGGCTCGCGGCCGAGCCGAAGGCCGTCGACCAGCCGGCCGCGCGCAGCAGCGCGAGGAACGGCAGCGCGGACAGGATCTGCCCCAACTGCCCCAGGATCGTCGTCAGCTGGGTCACCAGCGGCACCCGGTGGGCCGGGAACCAGCGTGGCAGCAGCGCGAGCACCGACACGAACATCAGCCCGTCGCCCATGCCGACGACCACCCGGGCCAGGATCGCGGTGGTCAGGTCGCCCGCGAAGGCCAGCAGGAACTGCCCGGCCGCCGCCACCGTGCCGCTGAGGCACACCGTCACCCGCGCGCCCCACCTGTCCACCAGCAGGCCGGCCGGTATCTGCATCGACACGTAGACGATGACCTGCACGAAGACGAAGGTGGACAGCTGGGCGGGGGAGACCGCGAAGTGCTCGGCGGCCTCAAGACCCGACACCCCGAGGGTGGTCCGCTGCATGATGGAGAACGCGTAGGCCAGCACGCCGACGGCCCAGATGGCGTAGGAACGCCGGGTGGGGAGGGTGGCTCCGGTCGGACTCGTCCCGCTCCGCTCCGCCGTCCCAGTCCGCACCGTCTCCACGATCGTCAAGGATTCCAGCCGGCCTCGACGGCGACCAAACCCAGGACGGGCGTCGTGACCGATCTCACCGGATACGTGGTGATCGGGGACGGTGGGCGCGTTTGGCCGGGCGGCGGCGCCGGCCGCCATGATGGGGGCCATGACCCACGTGACGCCAGCGCCCGAGGCGCCCACCCTGATGGTCCTCAACGGCCCGAACCTCAACCTGCTCGGCACCCGGCAGCCCGAGATCTACGGCGCCGACACCCTGGCCGATGTGGAACGGCTGTGCGCCGAGACGGCGGCCCGGCACGGCGCGACCGTCGACTGCCGGCAGAGCAACCACGAGGGCCAGCTCGTCGACTGGATCCACGAGGCCCGCGCAGGCCACGCCGCCATCGTCATCAACCCCGCCGCCTACTCGCACACCTCGGTCGC
The DNA here is from genome assembly GCF_042722465.1 of Streptomyces sp. NPDC127098. Lineage (NCBI taxonomy): Bacteria > Bacillati > Actinomycetota > Actinomycetes > Kitasatosporales > Streptomycetaceae > Streptomyces > Streptomyces sp. NPDC127098. Next base: position 8,501 of record NZ_JBHXFJ010000008.1, on the reverse strand, counting down.
GCTGCTCGACGCCCTGGCCACCTGCGACGGGCTGCCCGTCATCGAGGTGCACATCTCCAACATCCACCGCCGCGAGCCGTTCCGCCACCACTCCTACGTCTCCGCGGCCGCCACCGCCGTCATCGCCGGCTGCGGCGTCCACGGCTACGCCCTCGCCGTCGAGCACGCCTGCCGGCTGCTGGCCACCGGCTGAGCTGCCGCGCCGTCAGGAAACGGGGCGGCGCCGGACGCCGTGGTGCGCTGTACCATCGGCGGACCTCGCCTGGCGTCCCGCTGATGGCAGCCGTGCATGGCGGAACTCACCTGCCTGGCGATACCGTTTTCCTGGATATGAGCGGATTTGCGACCTTCGCTGGCCTGCTCCTGACGGCGCGATGGTGAGGATGAGCGGGATGGAAGGACCGGGCGGCGGCGCCCCCGGGGCGGACACCGCCTCGGCCGTGGTGGACGCCGGCGGCGTCATCCGGGCCTGGAGCCCGGGCGCCGAGCGGCTGCTCGGCCACGCCGCCAGCGACGTCGTCGGCCGGTCGGCCGGGCCCCTGCTCGGCCAGGCCCCGCCGCCCGCCGCCCCGGGACCCGAGGGCTGGCGCGGCACGCTGCGGCTGCGGCACCGCGCGGGCCACACCGTGGCGGCCGAGGTCGCGGCCAGCCCCCTCCAGGACGGCGGCGAGCCCCGCTGGCTGCTGCTCGCCACCAAGGCGGCGCGGCCCGCCGAGGACCCGCTGGCGATACTGGCCCTGGCCTACGAACAGTCGGGCGAGTCGCTGGCCATCTACGACGCTCAGGGCCACGTCCTCTGGGCCAACGCCACGGTCCGGCGTCACCTCGGCCTCACCGAGGAGGAGATGATCGGCCGTCCCCTCGACGGTCTCTTCGCCCCCGGCGAGGACCGGCACCCGGACAATCCCTTCGCCCAGCCCGACTCCCAGGGCGCACGGGCCCTGCGGTACGTCGCGGAACGACTGCGTGAGGTGGGGCGTGACGGCCGGCAGATCGCCTTCGAGGTCGCCGCGGGCACGGCGGAGAACCCCCAGGCGATCACCTGGGCCGTCAACGTCTCCCCGATCCGTGACGCGTCCGGCGTCGTCCGCGGCGTCTTCGTCGTCTCCGTGGACGTCACGGAGCAGGCCCGCGCCCGGGATCGACTCACGCTGCTCAAGGAGGCCGGCGACCGCATCGGCGGCACCCTCGACGTCTCCACCACCGCCCAGGAGCTCGCCGACATCCTGGTGCCGTCCCTCTGCGACTTCGCGATCGTCGACCTGCTGCCGCAGGTCGCCACCGGCGGTGAGCCCACCATGGCCGCCGAGCGTGGCGGCTACACCATGCACCGGGCCGCCCAGCGCTCCCTCCACGAGGGCGTCCCGGAGGCCGCGCTGCCCGTCGGCCGGCTCGACCGCTACCCGGACTACTCGCCGCCCGCCCGCGCCCTGGCCACCGGCGGCCTCGTGCTCAGCGACCTCGACGATCCCGACTTCAGCCGCTGGCTGCGCGAGGACCCCGAGCGTCGCGCCCGCGCCGAGACCTACGGCTTCCGCACCATGATGACCGTCCCGCTGCGCGCCCGCGGCATCGTGCTCGGCATCGCCCGGCTGCTGCGCACCCGCCCCGACACCTTCGTCGGCGACGACCTGCTGCTCGCCGAGGAGCTGTGCGCCCGCGCCGCCGTCAGCATCGACAACGCCCGCCGCTACGCGCGGGAGCGCGGCACCGCCCTGGCACTCCAGCGCAGCCTGCTGCCCCGCCAGCTCCAGGGACAGATCGCGGTGGACGTCGCCTCCCGCTACCGGCCGGCCGCCGGGCGGATGGGCGTCGGCGGCGACTGGTTCGACGTGGTGCCGCTCTCCGGCACCCGGGTGGCCCTGGTCATCGGGGACGTGGTCGGCCACGGCGTGCACGCCTCGGCCACCATGGGCCGGCTGCGCACCGCCGTGCGCACCCTGGCCGACGTCGACCTGCCGCCCGACGAGCTGCTCACCCACCTGGACGATCTGGTCTCGCACCTCGCGGAGCAGGAGGAGGCCGCCGACCCGACCGCCGCGACCATCGGCGAGGTCGGCGCCACCTGTCTGTACGCCGTCTACGACCCGGTCTCGCGGATCTGCGCCATGGCCAGCGCCGGCCACCCGCCGCCCGTCATCACGGGTCCCGACGGCACCGCCATCCCGGTCGACATCAGCCCCGGGCCGCCGCTCGGCGTCGGCGGCCTGCCGTTCGAGGCCACCCAGGTGGTGCTGCCCGAGGGCAGCCTGGTCGCGCTCAGCACCAACGGCCTCATCACCCCGCGCGGCCGGGCCATCGAGCAGGGCCAGCGGCTGCTGCACGACGCGCTGGCCGAGCCGGCCGGGAGCCTGGACGAGATCTGCGACCGCGCCCTGGGCGAGTTGCTGCCCGAGCGGCAGACCGACGACGCCGCGCTGCTGCTGGCCAGGACCAGGGCGTTGGACGCGCGGCACGTGGCGACGCTCGACCTGGCCGCCGAGCCCGCGCTGGTCGCCACCGCGCGCAAGGCGGCCGCCGAGCAACTGGTCGCCTGGGACCTCACCGAGGCGGCCTTCGTCACCGAGCTGGTGGTCAGCGAGCTGGTCACCAACGCCATCCGGCACGCGGAACCGCCCATCCAGCTACGGCTGTTGCGCGGCGAGACCTCGCTGATCATCGAGGTCTCCGACGGCAGCAGCACCGCCCCGCACCTGCGCCGGGCCCGCACCTTCGACGAGGGCGGCCGCGGCCTGCTGCTGGTCGCCCAGCTCACCCAGCAGTGGGGCACCCGGCAGACCGCGAGCGGCAAGACCATCTGGGCCGAGCAGCAGCTCTCCGGCCAGGGCTAGTCAGGCATCGTCGGCCGGGGCGCGGGGCGCGCGGGGCGGAACAGGAACCGGTCGAGCGCGACCGGATCCCGTGGCTAGTCCAGCGGCGGCGCCGCCCGCTCGACCAGCTTCCAGACCTGCTCGACCGAGTCCAGGGCGCGGGCCTCCGCGGCCAGCGCCACGCAGTCGGCGTGCCGCAGCCCGCGCACCCGGGCCCGCACCGCGTCCAGCGCGCCGGGGGCCACCGACAGCACGTCGCAGCCGAGGCCGACCAGCAGCGGGACGAGCAGCGGGTGGGCCGCGGCGTCGCCGCAGACCGAGACCGGCCGGCCGTGCCGGCGCCCGGCCTCCGCCACCTCGCCGATGGCCCGCAGCACCGTCGGGTGGGCGGCGAGCGCCGGGGTGGCGGCCGGGTCCCTGCGGTCCACGCCCAGCAGTTGGCACGTCAGGTCGTTGCTGCCGATGGAGAGGAACGCCGCGTCGCGGGCCAGCTCGTCCACCGCCGCCACCGCCTCGGACAGCTCCACCATCACGCCGAGCGGCGGCGCCGCCACGCCGAGCTCGGCGGTGGCCCGGTCGAGCAGCGCGCGGCAGGCCGCGAGCTCCTGAGGTGAGGCCACCATCGGGATCATGATCCGCAGGTCGGCGCCCGCGGTGCCGGCCGCCGCCAGCAGTGCCCGGAACTGGTCGGCGAACGCGTCGGGCGCGGCCAGCATCAGCGGCAGCCCGCGTCCGATCCGGCCACCCGGGTTGGTGGCGGCGAGGAACGGCGGCAGCTTGTCGTCGGCGAAGTCCAGCGTGCGCACCACCACGGGACGGCCGGCCAGCGCCCGCAGCACCGGCGCGACGGCGGCCACGTGCTGCTCCCGGCTCGGCCAGGCGGCGGCGTCCAGGAACGGCAGCTCGGTGCGGAGCAGGCCGACGCCCTCCGCGTTGGCGGCCAGCGCGGCCCGCGCGTCGTCGGCGGTGGCCACGTTGGCGCGCAGCACCATCCGGTGGCCGTCCGTGGTCTCCGCCGGCAGGTGCCGGCCGGCGGCCAGCGCGGCCCGCCGCTCGCGGGCCGTGGCGAGTGCGGCCAGCGCGGCGGCCCGCTCCTCGGCGACCGGGTGGGCGGTGGCGGCCGGGGTGCCGTTCGTGCCGCCGTCGACCAGCACCTCGACGCCGTCGGGGAGGTCGAGCAGCCCGGGGTCCGCGGCCAGCAGCAGCGGGATGCCGAGCGAGCGGGCGACGATCGCGGCGTGCGAGTTCGGGCCGCCGGCGAGGGTGACGGCCGCGCCGACCGTGCGGCCCGGTTCCAGCAGGTCCGCGGCGCCGATCTCCCGGGCCGCGAGCACCAGCGGTTCTCCCGGCACGTCCGTCCCCGGCGCGCGCTCGCCGGCCAGCCAGGCCAGGGCGCGGCGGCCCACCTGCCGGATGTCGGCGGCGCGCTCGGCGAGCACCGGGTCGTCGAGCGCGGCCATCGCGTCGGCGTACTGGGTGACCGTCTCGTCGATCGCCCTGGCCGGCGGCAGACCGGCGGCGGCCCGGGCGACGGCGCCGGCCCGCAGCTCGGGGTCGCCGGCGATCTGGCCGCCGACCCCCATGATGTCGGCCTGCTCGGCCCGCCCCTGGCCGCGCAGCGTCTCGGCGAGCGCGAACAGCCGGGCGGCGACCGCCTCCAGGGCTTCGCCGACCAGCGACTCCGGGTCGCCGGCCGGGGCGGCGTCGAGGTCGACCTGGCGGTCGGTGCGCAGCAGCCGGCCGAGGCCGATGCCGGGCGCGGCGGCCTGTCCAGGGAAGCGCAGCGGCGTGGTGGGGGCGGTCATCGCGTGGTCTCCGATCGGGCGGCCGCGTCCGCCAGGGCGCGGAAGAGCAGGGCGGTCGAGGCGGCGCCGGGGTCCTGGTGGCCGACGCTGCGCGGGCCCAGATAGGCGGCCCGGCCGCGCCTGGCCTGGAGCGGGATGGTGTCGCGCGCGCCGCGCTCGGCGGCCTCGGCCGCGGCGTCGGCCGCGGCCGGCAGGTCGTCGCCGGCCGCGGTCCGGCGCGCGAAGGCGTCGACGGCGGGCGCGAAGGCGTCGATCATGGTCTTGTCACCCGGGGCCGCGGCGCCCAGCTCGCGGGCCGCGTCCAGCGCCGCGGCGAGGGCGGTGGCCAGGTCGGCGTCCGGGGTGGCGAGTGCGCGACCGAGCGCCCGGAAGGCGCTGCCGTACAGCGGTCCCGCGGCGCCGCCCACGCCGCTGACCAGCAGGTGCCCGGTGGAGGTCAGCAGGTCGGCGGCCGAGCCTGGCGGCCGGTCGTCCAGGGCGGTGACCACCGTGGCGAAGCCACGCCGCATGTTGGTGCCGTGGTCGGCGTCGCCGATGGCCGAGTCGAGCTGCGTGAGCCGCTCCTCGTGCTGGGCCATGGCCGCGGCGACGGCCCGCACCCAGGACAGTGCGAGATCGGTGTCCACGGGGTCTCCCAACTCCCCAGGTGCCGGACTCCCCAGATGCCCGGAAAGGGGTTCGTCATCGCTGAACGTTGATCGGAAGTTAAGCACGCGTTCCGGGGGTGTCAAGCGGCGGGTGTGGGGGTCGGCACGGTGGGTGGCGCGCTCTGGTCACGGCCCCGCCGCGGTGGGCGGGCGGCGCCGCGCGGGGCGCCGAGATCACGCGAGAGGTTTCGGGCCGTCTCGCGCACCGCCACCGCGAGCTCCTGCCTGGCCGGCTCGGCGAGCAGCCGCTCGACCGGGCCCACCACGCCGATCGCCCCGGCCACCTCGCCGCCGCGCCCGAACACGGGGGCCGCGATCCCGGCGTCGCCGAGCGCCGACTCCTGGTCCTCCAGGGCGTAACCGGTGGTCAGGGTCGCGTCGAGCTGGGCGCGCAGCGCCTCGGGGTCGGTCACGCTGGCCCCCGTGAGCACCCCGAGCCGACCGGCGAGCAGCCGCTCGCGCGCCTCGTCCGGGGCCCAGGCCACCATCGCCTTGCCCAGGGCGCAGGCGTTCCACGGGATGCTGGCGCCCACCTCCAGGATCTGCACGGCGCCGGCCGGCCGGAACGCGTGGTGCACCACCAGCACGTGGTCCCCGGTGAGCACCGCCACCCACACCGCCTCGCCGGCCCGCGAGGCGAGCAGGTCGGCCCAGGTCAGCGAGCGGGTCCGCAGCTCCTGGGTGTCCAGGTAGGCGTTGCCGAGCAGCAGCAGGTCGGGACCGAGCAGGTACTTGGAGCTCTCCGGGTCCTGGGTGACCATGCCCTCGGCCTCCAGCGTGCGCAGCAGCGCGTGCGCCGTGGGCTTGGCGACGCCGAGGCGGTCGGCGAGCTCGGTGACGCCGAGCCGGGGCCCCGCCGTGGCCAGCTCCCGCAGGATCTGGACCGCCCGCTGCACCGCCTGGACCATGGCCACTCCCTCGTCCCCTGAGCTGCGAAGTGTTCAGTATTGCTGAATCACGTTCCGGTATTTAACATCGGCGTTCATGGGCGCACCCGTCGGCATCGTACTCGCGCCGCCCGCGGGGTCGACCTCTCGTCCTTCGCCGCAACCCCCAAGGAGGCACGCCATGTCGGCACGCTCCGAGACCACCGTGATCCTGCCCGCCAACCTGCACGCCCGCCCCGCCGGCCAGCTCACCAAGGCCGCCGCCGGCTTCCAGAGCACCGTCGAGCTCGACTACGCGGGTCGCACCGTCAACGCGGCCAGCGTGCTCGGCGTCATGGGACTCGGCGCCACCGCGGGCGCCTCCGTCACGGTCCGCGCCACCGGCGAGGACGCCGACGAGGCCGCCAAGGCCATAGCGGAGATCCTGGCGACCGCCGAGTGACCTCCCACGCGCCCGCCCGCGCGCGACTCACGGCTGGCCCTGCCGCCAGCCCAGCTTGATCAGCAGGTTCTTCGCCTCGTCCGCCACCTTCTCGTCCGCCACCACGTCGTAGCGCGCCGCCACGATCTGGCTGCGCGACGAGAAGTCCCGGCGGCCCCTGGTGACGGCGTGCGAGGCGAAGCCCCAGATCGCGCCGAAGACGAGGCCGTAGACCAGGCCGGCGAAGATCAGCACCAGCACGTGGTGGTTGTTGGCGCTGAACGCCGTCAGGAACAGGCCGACCAGCAGTCCGAACCAGGCGCCGGTGGCCATCCCGGCCAGCGCCGCCCGGCCCAGCGTCAGCCGGCCGAGCACCGTCTCCACCATCCGCAGGTCGTTGCCGATGATCGCGGTGTGCTCCACCGGGAAGTGGTTGTCGGAGAGGAAGTCGACCGCGCGCTGCGCACCCTCGTAGTCCGGGTACGAGCCGACGACCGGCCGATCGACCGCCGGGGGCTGGGTCATCGCGGGCTCCCTTCCTGGCTCTCCCACCAGCGTGCGACCGCCCCCGCCGGCCCGCAACGCGAGCCCTCGGGCCCGCCCGGGCCGACCATCGGCCTAGGATGGGCACGTGACACGGCAGCGATACCCCCACCCGGCATGGCGCGTGCCGCGCTGGGCCGCGGGACCGCTGACCGTGCTCGCCCTGCTCGCCGGCCTGCTGGCGATGCACGGCCTGGCTCCCTCGGTGACCGTCGCCGCGGCCCCCGGGCACCAGTCGGAGATGGCCGCGGACGACGGCCTGTCGGCCACGGCCGAGCGGCTCTGTCACGAGTCCGGCGGCCACCCGGAGCACGCCGACCCCGCCTGCGCCGCGGCCGCCGTCGGCGGCACCCACGCGCCGCAGGCGCCCACGCTCTCCCCGCTCGCCCCCGCCGTGGCCACCCAGGCCGGCGCGCCGGGCCCGGGCCCGGCGCACGACCCGGGCGGCCGGGCCCCGCCCTCGCTCAGCGAACTGCAACTCCTCCGCATATAGGGGCAACCCACGGCGGCCTCGCCGGCCGCCGCCACGCCATGCCCTTCCATGCCTTCGTCCCTTGTCGGGACATGTACAGGAGTCGCACCACCATGACCGCACACCGTTCCCCCCTGCGCGCCCGGCTGCGCCGCGCCGCCGCCCTGTCCGCCGCCGGCCTGGCGGCGACCGCCGTCCTCGTCGCCTGTGGCACCGAGGAAGGCGACTCGGACGCCGGCCACTCCGGCGGCCACGACAGCGCCGAGAGCCAGACCCCGTCGGAGGGCTCCGAGGAGCCCGAGCAGTCCGAGCCTGGAGCCGAGTGGAACGACGCCGACGTGGCGTTCGCCCAGGGGATGATCCCGCACCACCGCCAGGCCGTGGAGATGGCCGAGCTCGCCGCGTCCCGCGCCGAGTCGCCCGAGGTCGTCGAGTTGGCCGAGGCGATCGAGGCCGCCCAGGCGCCTGAGATCGCGACGCTCACGGAGTGGCTGACGGCCTGGGGCGAGGACGTCCCGGCCGAGGACGAGGACCACTCGGGCCACGACATGGCCGGGATGATGTCGCCGGACGACATGTCCAGCCTGGAGCAGTCCGACGGCGCCGAGTTCGACGCGGCGTTCCTGCGGATGATGATCGAGCACCACGAGGGCGCCGTCGAGATGGCGGAGACCGAGCAGTCCGGCGGGGCGTACCAGCCCGCGCTCGACATGGCCGCGGACATCGTCGCCACCCAGAGCGACGAGATCGCCCGGATGAACGAACTCATCGACGCGGCGTAGCGCTGGCGCGCGGGACCACCGCGCAGCGCTCCCGCGCGGGGTCGCCGTCCCACCCACCGGCGCGGCCCCGCGCGGGGCTCTCTCCCACCCGCCCGCCCTTTCCCGCGCCGCGGGCCGGCGGAGAAGCCGCCACG